>DATEMX010000658.1:0-3710 GCA_035275365.1 Polyangiaceae bacterium
GGTCTCCGTGGCCCCCGAGCACACCGATCCCGAAGTGCTCTCGAAAATGAAGAAGCCGCCCATCGAGAGCTACGAGCGGTTCGCTCGGGCATTTTGCCAGGCGAGCGACGACGCCGGCAAAGAGCAGTACCTCGTGCCCTACTTCATCACCGGGCACCCCGGCTCCACCTTGGCCGACACCATCGAGCTCGCCCTCTATTTGAAAAAGAAAGGAATGCGGCCGCGGCAGGTGCAAGACTTCATCCCCACGCCGATGGCCATCGCGACGGCCATGTACTACACGGGCCAAGACCCCCTCACGATGAAACCCGTCTACTCGGCGACCGACCTCCGCGAAAAGAAGATGATGAAGGCGCTCCTATTTTACTGGGACGAGCAGCACTGGCCGCTCGCGCGCGAAGCCCTCGCCCTGGCCGGCCGCAAGGATCTCATCGGACGGGCGACGCCGTGCCTCATTCCGCCCGATCACGGGAGCACGAACCGGCACGAGCCACCACCGCAGCGATCACGCGGGCGAGCGGGTGGGCGGCCTCGCCACGCGGTATCGAGGAGACCGCGATGAGCGGCGCCTCGCTCGACGCGTTCTCTTCGCCGAAGGTTGCCGGCGCGCCGGCCCGCCTCGCGCTGGGCACGATGAATTTCGGCAAGCGCACCGACGAAGCGTTGGCCAAGCGCATCATCCTGCGCGCCGAAGAGCGCGGTATTACGTTCCTCGACACGGCCAACGCCTACTACGACGGCGAATCCGAGCGTGTCGTGGGGCGAGCGGTGAAGGGGCGTCGCGAAGCGTTCGTCATCGCCACCAAGGTCGGTCTCGGCCGGACCGGCAGCGGCGGCGGCGGCGGTAAGAATGAAGGGCTTTCGCGAGCCACCGTCTTGGCGGCCTGCGACGCGAGCCTCGGGCGGCTGGGGACCGACTACATCGACGTCTACTACCTGCACGCGCCCGATCCGAAAACGCCCATCGAAGAAACGCTCGGCGCCGTCCAAGATCTGATTTCATCGAAGAAGATCCGCGCGTGGAGCGTCTCCAATTACGCCTCGTGGCAAATCCTCGAGATGTTCGAGCTCGCAGCCAAGAGCGGCCTCGCCCGCCCACTCCTCTCGCAGGTCATCTACAACCTGCTCGTGAGGCAGCTCGAATACGAGTACTTCAAGTTCTCGGCGCGCTATCGGATTCACACCACCGTCTACAATCCTCTCGCGGGCGGGCTGCTCTCGGGCAAGTACCGACCCGGCGCCGAGTGGGCAAAAGGCTCGCGCTTCGACGCCAACGCGATGTACCGGCGGCGCTATTGGTCGGAGCGTTTGCTCGAGCTCGTCGTCAAGTACGAAGCGGTCGCGCCCGAGAAAAACCTCATCGAGCTCGCCTACGCGTTCGTCGCGCGGCACCCGGGCGTCGACTCGGTCTTGGTCGGGCCGGCATCGATCGAGCACCTCGACGCCGCCATCGACGGTTGCCAGGCGCCGCTTTCGCCCGACACCCTGAAGCGCATCGACGAGCTCCACCACGAGTACCTCGGCACCGACGCCACCTACGCGAGGTAAATGCTCCTCTCGCCGACGCCCGAGATCGACCCTGCGACCTTGTCGCACTTCGCCGAGCACGGCTACGCGCGGCTCGGTCACGTCATGACCGACGAAGGGCAGAGCGCCCTCCGCGCGCGCGCCGACGAGCTCATGCTGGGCAAGGTGGTGCACGAAGGCCTCTTCTTCCAGCTCGACACGACCAACGGTTCGTACAGAGATCTGGTGTTCGGCCGCGGCTACGAAGGCCCCTCGCTCAACTACCGCAAGATCGAAAAGCTCGAAAAGGACCCGCTTTTTCTCGAATGGATTCGGAACCCACTCTTCGAACGCGTCAGCCGCGCGCTCATCGGCGGTCCCATCGTTCTCTACCGCGCGGTGCTCATGAACAAGGCCAGCACCGGCGGCACCGTGTTGCCCTGGCACCAAGACGGCGGGCTCTTTTGGGGCCTCGATCGCGATCCGATGCTCCAAATATGGACGGCGCTCGACGACGCGCCTGAAGACGCTGGCTGTCTGGAAATCTTGCCGCAAAGTCACCGAGACGGCCTGGCGACGCCCCTCGGAGGGGTTGTCCCCGACGAGCACGTGGCCAAGCGCCGCGCCGAGGAACGCGCCGTCGCCCTCCCCGCTCGCGCCGGCGAGGCGATCCTCCTTCACAATCATGTCTGGCATCGCTCGCTCGTCAATCGCACGGGCCACCCGCGCCGCGCGCTCTCGTTTTGCTACATGAGCGCCGCGACGCGGTGCACGCGCAAGAAGCGCGCACCGCGCAAGTTCTTTCCGGTTTGGCCGTAAAACACCGAACGGTTTCCTAAACCGAAGGTCGCCTCGGTGTCGGCCTCGCGCACCACGGCCCGTCGCTCCTCTTCGGGGAGAGAGGCGAGCTCTTTGACCAGGCGTCGACGGTGAACGGATACCACGAGGGGAGTCGCGAAGGAGTTTACTCCCATCATCGGCAATGCCAGCGCGCGCGAGCGTTGCTCGGAGTTCTGCCTCCAGCAATGTCGATGTGAAGAGTTGCTCGAACGAGGCGAGCTTGGTGGCAATCGACTCGTAGCCGGGTTGTCGAAGTGCGATGGCAACGATGCAGGACGTATCGACGTAGGCGATCACCTACGATCCTCGAGGAATTGCTCTAGCGCACCAGCGACGGGCTGGTCCACGAGGGGCTTTAGCAAGCCTCCAGTCGGGAGCTCGGGTCGCTCGAGCTCGCCCCTCTCTTCGAGCGACTGGAGATGGCGTTCGAGCTCACCAGAAGGCGAAACCACGCTCCCGGGGAGGGGAGTGACTTCCACCTCCGTGCCCTCCGGCAACGGTTCGTCGGTTCGCACGACGCCGCCTCTTACCCGACCGCGCATGCCCAGACTTTAGCAGAGGGCGCCGAGCGAGGCGAGCGACGTCCGGGATGAGGCAGCGGAAGGACGCGTGGTGACCACGTCCGGCGTAGCCGACGGGCCGTTCGTGGAGGCCAAAGAGAGCGAGGGCGGGTACATGATCGTCTCCGCCGAGAACTTCATATGCCGGCAGCTCATCCCCAGAGGTTGCATGAAGCTCCGACTCCCGCTCAAACGCTCTCACGGCGATCAACCTCGATTGGGTGCTAGCTCGCCTTGCCGGAGCCGCTGGGGGGAATCGTCGTCGTGTTGCCTTCCGGCTGGTGTACATCGGCCCACTGGAGGGTGCCGCCGCGAGAGAGACGCCCTCCCCCATCGTGCTTGGATTGGTAGAGCGCTTCGTCGGCGCGCTGAAAGAGAGCCTTGGCGACGTTGTGAAAGAAGAGCTGGTTGGTAGGCCGCACCGCCTCGGCGGGCGATTGCACCGCGGGAGGCTCGAGGACGGCGAGGCCGATGCTGATCTTCACGGGGAGCGGCCCCGATTGGCCATCGACCACTTTGTCGGAGACGAGCTGGAGGATGCGGTTGGCAACGCGAAGGGCGCCCGCTTGAGGGGTTTGAGGAAGCATGATGGCGAACTCGTCGCCGCCGTATCGCCCCACGACGTCGCTCGTGCGGACGGCGTCGCGGAGGCATTTGCCGACGACGGCGAGCGCCTGATCCCCGGCCAAATGACCGCCGGTATCGTTGATGGTCTTCATCCCGTCGAGATCGACGATGAGGAGCGACACCACCTGGGCTGCGCGAAATGCCGTGCGAAGCTCGCGCAGCATCCACTGCTCGAAG
>DATEMX010000659.1:0-2401 GCA_035275365.1 Polyangiaceae bacterium
GCCCCGCGTCGCGTCGAAAGTACGCCCGACGTCGCTGCGCGCGCTCTTTCAAGGCAGCTTCGAGTACGCGCCCCGCACGCTCGGGATGGTTTGGCGGTCGTCGCCGGGGGGGACGACCGCCATCGCCTTGCTCACGTTGGCGAACGCCGTCTTGCCGCTCGGGCTCGCCTACGTGGGCAAGCGCATCGTCGACGCCGTGGTCGAGAAGAACGGCGACGAGACCGTGCAGTGGGTCGCGGCCGAGCTCGCGCTCGCGGCCCTTTTGGCCGGTGCGTCGCAGACGCTCAGCGTGGTGCGCCAAGTCGTGGGCGCTCGCATGGGGCTCGACACCAACCTCGCGATCCTCGAGAAGGCCATCCGGCTCGAGCTCCGACATTTCGAAGATCCCGACTTTTACGACCGGCTCACGCGTGCGCGGCGCGAGGCTTCGTCGCGCCCCCTCTCGGTGGTGACGCGGAGCTTTCAGATGGTGCAGAGCCTGGTGTCGCTGCTCGGCTACGCGGCGCTCTTGATCCGTTTCAGCGGCTGGGCCGTGGCGGCGCTCCTCGTCGCGGCGATCCCCGCGACGGTGGCGGAGATGCGCTTTTCGGTGCGCGCCTTCAGCCTCCGCAACTGGCGCTCACCGGAGACGCGCCGCCTCATGTACCTCGAGTACGTGCTGGCGAACGACGAACACGCCAAAGAGGTGAAGCTCTTCGGTTTGGGTCCGCTCTTTCTCGACCGTTACCGCACGCTCGGCGAAACGTTCTACGGCGAGGATCGCGATCTCGCGGTGCGCCGCGCGCGGTGGGCCTACGCGCTTTCGCTCGTCGCTACCGGCACGTTCTACGCCTGCTACGCGTCGATGGCCATCGCCGCGGCGCGCGGCGCGCTTTCGATCGGCGAGATGACGCTCGGCATGGTGGCGTTTCGCCAGGGCCAGCAAGCGTTCCAGTCGCTGCTCGGCGCCTTTGGCGGCATGTACGACGACAACTTGTACATGTCGAACCTCTTCTCTTTTCTCTCGTTCGACGCCGCTCCGCGCGACGATCGCAAGGCCGGTGTCGTCGCCGTGCCCGACGGTACGAAAGGGATTGTCTTCGAAGACGTCGGCTTCCGCTATCCCGGACGCGACGATTGGGCGTTGCGGCACATCGACGTGGCGATCCCCGAAGGACAGAGCCTCGCGCTCGTCGGCCAAAACGGCGCCGGCAAGACCACCTTCATCAAGCTGCTGACGCGTCTCTATCGTCCCACCGAGGGTCGCATCGTGCTCGATGGCAAGAACCTCGACGACTGGGACGAGGCGCTCTTGCGGCGTCGCATCAGCGTCGTGTTTCAAGATTTTGCACAATATCAACTCACCGCGCGCGAGAACGTGGGCATGGGCAGCGTCGATGATCTGGCCAACGATCCGCAGATTGTCCGCGCTGTCGACAAGGGCGGCGCCACCGAAGTCGTCGCGTCGCTCAGCGACGGGCTGGCGACGCCGCTCGGTCGCTATTTTCAGAACGGCGTCGAGCTTTCGGGCGGGCAGTGGCAAAAGATCGCGCTTGCGCGCGCGTTCATGCGCGAGGGCGCCGACATCTTGATCCTCGACGAACCCACGGCCGCGCTCGACGCCGAAGCCGAGCACGCCGTCTTCGAGCGCTTCCGCGCGCTGACGCGCGGGCGCACGAGCATCCTCATTTCGCACAGATTCCCCACGGTACGCATGGCCGACCGCATCATCGTCATCGAGAAGGGGCAGATGGTGGAGGAGGGGACCCACGCGGCGCTCGTGGCGAAGGATGGGAGATACGCGCACTTGTTCGCGCTGCAGGCGCGCGGGTATCTGTAGCTCACCCGCATCTAGCACTACTGCCTGAGCCTTGGCATCGGCAGATCGCGATCAGCAGATTTGGCGGCGACCCAACTCAAGACTAGTCGAATACCCATTTCGTTCCGATATCGATCTGCTAGAGAATCTGACGCGGCAGTGACAGGTCCCTGTCAAGAGCAAGCATGAGCGACACCGTTCTCGACCACCTAACGTGTGCTAGCTGCGTCGGGACGGTCGACCCGAGAGCCGCAGTCATGAGCTGCGCGCGGTGCGATCAGATCTACCCGCGGGTCGGCCGGATTCCGGTGATCTTCCCCCGCCCCGACACCCACGTCGATCTCTGGCGCCGGCAAGTGGCATTCGTCGCCGCACAAGGGCGCGCCATGCAGGAGGGGCTCGAAATAGAGGCCGCGCGCGACGGGCACCTCGCCGGCACGCGCACGCGGCTTCGCGCTCTCGCAGAAGGTGCCCGCCTTCAGGTGCGCGAGGTCGTCGGCATGCTCGGGCCGGCGCTCGGCGGAGAGCTCCCGTCGCCCGAACAACTGAACCTTCCCCGCGGCGCCGACAACCCGGTCCGGCACCTTCACTACCTCTACCGCG
>DATEMX010000660.1:0-12052 GCA_035275365.1 Polyangiaceae bacterium
AAACTGCGGGACGTCCACGCGCGCCTTTCGAAGGCGCGGCCTCCGCGCGTCGATGACGAAGCCGGGATGCTCGCGCTGGAGGTCATCGGCACGCTCGGCAACCGCGCATCGACCCTGCACACCGTGGTGAACGGCTGGGGCAACCGCGTGGCCCTGCTCGCCTCGGGGGATCTCTCCGCTGCTCTTTCGGCCATCTCGCGCGCTGCCGGTCACAGCACCGGCCCTGCCGCGAGCGGTCCCGAGCGCGCCACCTGGATCGGCCGCAACGCCGAAGCGCGCGATTTGGTGATCTTCAGCGCGAGTGACGCCTATGCCGAGGCGCGTACCCAACTGGGGCTCTGAAGCGGAGAGCGCGGGGGCGCGGTCGACTCGGCCGCGATCGGCCTTCTTTTCATGGGCTTCCGCGCGCTCGACCCTTCGCCGAGGCTCCGGTACGGACGGTCCGCCGAGAGCTGCTCCCGAGCCCGACTTCGGTGCTTCCATTCCGGGAGCCAAATCATGTTAGAAACGTCCCCGGACAGCGATGCTATCGATCGATCTGACGGGAAAAAGAGCCCTCGTGGCCGGAGTAGCCGACGACGCGGGCTACGGATTTGCCATTGCCAAAAGCCTCGCCGAGGCTGGCGCTAGCGTATGCGTGGGCACCTGGCCGCCGGCGCTCAACATCTTCAAGACGGTCCTCGAGCGCGGCAAGCTCGACGAGTCGCTGAAGATGTCGACCGGCGGCAAGCTCAGCTTCGAGCGGATCTACCCGCTCGACGCCGCCTACGACGAGCTCGCCGACGCGCCAGAGGACGTGCGAACCAACCGTCGCTACCGCGACGTCGGCGATTTTTCCATCGATGGCCTGCGCGGCCAGCTCTTGCAAGACTTCGGCGACCGCCCGCTCGACATCGTCGTGCATTCCCTCGCGAACGCGCCCGACATCAAGAAGCGGCTCATCGGCACCTCGCGCGCCAACTACCTCACGGCCGTCTCGGTGAGCGCCTACTCGATGATCTCGCTCGTGAGCCGGCTCGGCCCCCTGATGCGCCCGCACGGCTCGTTCCTCTCGCTCACCTACCTCGCGAGCGAGCGCGTCATCCCCGGCTACGGCGGCGGCATGTCGTCGGCCAAGGCCGCCCTCGAGAGCGACACGCGAACCCTCGCCTACGAAGCCGGTCTCAAGTGGGGCCTGCGCGTCAACACCATCTCCGCCGGCGCCCTCGCCTCGCGCGCCGCCACCGCCATCGGCATCATCGAAGAGATGATCGAATACTGTCGTGACAACGGGCCGCTCCCCGAACAGATGTCGACCGACGAGGTCGGTCACGTCGGCGCGTTCCTCTCGAGCCCCCTCGCCAAAGGGATCACGGGGACGACGATCTACGTCGACAAGGGTTACCACGCGATGGGCAAAGGCCTGCGGCCCGTCGATCGCGAGATTTAGGGCGTGTCGCTGAATTCTGGTACCCGTAAACGTGCCCGTGCCCGTACACGAAGGTGAGCAAGTTCTGCGAGGAGGAGCCGATAGGACGATGTGGATCACTCGGGTCGAGGGCTGGCGCGGTACTGACGCCGGTCGTCCGGGCCTCCGCTCGGCCTGCAGAATCCCCGCAACCTTCGACCATTGTCGCTCGTCCAGTTGTCATGGAGCACACAACGCCCAACTTGGAAAACATCCCGGCAAAAAAGCCGGGCACGGGCACGGGCACGGGCACGTTTACGGTACCAGAATTCAGATACTTGCAGCGTGGTTCGTTGCCGGCACCCGACCTTGATTGCCGCCGCTCACCAGGGGAAAGCTTACTCGATCGCTGCCCTGGGGAACGCCGTCATGAATTCGACACCCTCGGGATAGAGGCGGGGGAAGTAGTAACCAAGGGCCTCGAGAGGCAAACCCCATCGCAAACCGGCGCGATGTGACGCCGAGCGCAAGAGGCCCTTCGCGAGAAGGTGAGCCACGATACCGCGCGCCGTTCGCTCGCGCGTTCCGGTGATGCGAGGCGCCTCACCGCGGGGCACTTCACCTCGAAGCATGACGTCACGCACGAGGAACGCGCCTTCGGGCCGCAGCTTGCCGATGCTGGCCTCACGCGCCACGTACGCGAGAACACGCCGCTCGAGACCTTCGAGATCGAGCAGATCGACCATGAATTGGATTTGATCGAGAGCGACCTCGAAAAAGAACTGACCGAAACGAACGAGACTCGATTCCGACAAGTTCCCTCTTCCGCTTCCGTCGAGATCGCCGCGGCGCGGCTCGTCGGCTTCGGCCAGCGCCGCCAAGTATTGATCTCGACGACGAGCCAATCCTCTCGACACTGTCCACAGACCGTGTGCATCGACACCGACCCTCCGAAGGTAGGCATCGGTGAAGAGTCGGGTGACGCGCCCATTGCCGTCGAGAAACGGATGAATCCACGCGAGGCGATGATGGGCCGAAGGAGCCGCCGCGATCGCCGCCAATCCCGAGAGGCGCTTGGGCGAGTATGCCTCGCTAAACCACGTAAGAAAGGATTCGAGCGTGGCTGCCTTGGGAGGAAGATGGCGCCCGACGACGACCTCACGAGCCCGGAGCGCGCCGGGAACGACGAGCTCCACCGTGTCTTGGTGTCTCAGCTCTCGAAATTCGGCGGGCATTCGCTGATAGAACTCGTGATGGATCCACTGCAAGAAAGGCGCGGCGCACACGTCGAGGCCGGGCTCGCTCTCCTGGCGAGCCTCGATGAGTCGCTGGACCTCGACGTGTGCTTTGCTCTCGAGCTGCAGGGCGCGCGTGGCAGGTTCTTCGGAGAAGTCCGATCGGAGAGCGCGCTCGATATCGAGGGGATGGGTGGCGTGTCCCTCGATGAGATTCGAGTAGTAGCTGTTCATCACGCGCAGCAGCTCGACAACGGCCTGGCGCGTGATGGGATGAAGCATGGCGCCGAGCGCCGCCGATTCGCGCGCCGTCCGATGAGCGAGGGCCGTGAGGTCGGCGTGGGAGCCGGACGGCACCATTGGCTCCATTTCACTCGGGCGCTCGTACATGACGGGGCCGCCGGCTCGACCCCTCTGAGCCCTGACGTCGCCTTCATATTTGCCGGTTTGCCTGCCGGCTCTCATGCTTAAATGTGATATCAAAATTAATCATTTATGAAACAACTACAATGCTTCTCTCCAACTAACTGCCGGTTCAATTGCCGGTTCCAGACGCCGTTTCGCTTCCGCGTGCCGCGCCCGAACGCCCGCCCGTTGCCAACGGCGCCCGTCCGTGCGTCTCGACTGGCCGTTCTGTGGCGCCCGTGCTAAACGCCGCGGCCCCCATGCCGCGCCCCGATCTACGCAACATCGCCATCGTCGCCCACGTCGACCACGGGAAAACCACCCTGGTCGACACCATGCTCAGGCAGAGCGGAACCTTCAGGGAAAACGAGCAGGTGGCCGAGCGCGTCATGGACTCGGGCGATCTCGAGCGCGAGCGCGGGATCACCATCCTGGCCAAGAATACGAGCCTTCGCTGGAAGGGCACCAAGATCAACATCGTCGATACGCCAGGCCACTCCGACTTCGGGGGCGAGGTCGAGCGCACGCTCATGATGGCCGACGGCGCGCTGCTCCTCGTCGACGCCGCCGAGGGGCCGCTGCCGCAAACGCGCTTCGTGCTCCGCAAGTGCCTCGAGCGCGGGTTTCCCATCATCGTGGTCATCAACAAGATCGACCGCCAAGACGCCCGCCCGCACGACGTGCTCTCCGAAGTGTTCGACTTGTTCTGCGATCTCGAAGCGAGCGACGCGCAGACCGACTTTCCCGCCATCTATGCCATCGGCAAGCTCGGCCTCGCCAAGCGCGAGCTCACCGAAGAGGCCAAAGATCTCGTGCCTCTCTTCGAGACCATTCTCGACAAGGTGCCGCCCGCTCCGGGCGATCCCGACGCGCCCCTGCAGATCATCGTCTGTAACTTGGCGCACGACGACTACGTGGGCCGCCTCGCCGTGGGCCGCATCGTGCAGGGCACCATCAAGAAGGCGCAAAACGTCGTCGTCGTCGGCGAAAAGGGCAACAAGCCTGCGGCCATCAAGGTCCTCTTCACGTTCGAAGGCTTGAAGCGAACGGCGTGCGAGTCGGCGTCGGCGGGCGAAAACATCGCCATCGCCGGCATCGAAGAGATCGACATCGGCGACACCATCGCCACGGCCGAGCATCCCGTCGCGCTCCCGCGCATCCGCGTCGAAGAACCGACCATCAAGATGAAGATCGGCGTCAACACGTCCCCCTTCGCCGGCCAGAGCAAAGCTTCCAAGTTTTTGACGAGCCGCCAGCTCCGCGAGCGCCTCGAGAACGAGACGAAGAAAAACCTCGCCATCAAGCTCGAGATGACCGACAGCCCCGACACGTTCACCGTCTACGGGCGCGGCGAGCTGCAGCTCGCCATCCTCGTCGAGACAATGCGCCGCGAAGGCTACGAGATGGTGCTCTCGAACCCCGAGGTGGTCACGCGCGAAATCGACGGCAAGCTCATGGAGCCGGTCGAGCTCGTCGTGCTCGACATCCCCGACACTTTCATCGGCACGGTCACCGAGCGGCTCGGCCGAAGGCGCGGTCGCATGGTGAAGATGCACAACCCCGGCTTCGGGCGCGCGCGCCTGGAGTTCCGCGTCCCCGCGCGCGGACTCATCGGCTTTCGCAGCGAATTTTTGACGTCGACGCGCGGCACGGGCCTGCTCAACACGCTCTTCGACGGCTGGGAAGAGTGGGGATCGATGATCAAGCGCGCCAACGGCGCCATCGTGGCCGACCGCGCCGGCGAGTCGACGCCGTACGCGCTCTTTCATCTGCAACCGCGCGGCGTTTTCTTCATCAACCCCGGCGACAAAGTCTACGAGGGCATGATCATCGGCGAGCACAATCGCCCCAACGACACCGACGTCAACGCCATCAAGGAGAAGAAGCTCTCCAACGTGCGCAACCACGGCAAAGACGAGAACGTCGCCCTCGCCGTGCCGCGCGTGCTCACCATCGAGACCGCGATGGAATGGATCGACGCCGATGAGCTCGTCGAGGTGACCCCCGACGCCGTCCGCGTGCGCAAGCGGCTCTTGGCGTGCAACCTGCGGCCGCGCCGGCAAGAGGCCATCGAAGACGCGCAAGCGCCGGGCTGAACGCGCTCAAGATGGTGGCGGTACCAACCGCAAGAGCGCGACGCTCAGGTCGTCGGTCGTGCGCTCGCGCAGCGTCTTCGACAAGTTGTCACCGAGGGCCGACCGCACGCTGCGTTCGGGGTGCCCGGCGAGCCAGCCCATCATGCTGGTGAGCGCCGGAGCAAATGACGCGGCCGCGCGGTTGTAGAGGCTTTCTTCGGCGCCGTCGGAGAGCAGCGCAAAGCCACCCAGATCCCCGATCTCGCCGGACGAGAACCTCAGATCGACCGACGCGTTCCGCGATGTCACGAACACGGTCTCGTTGAAGAACTCCCCCTTGTGGGGCTCGAACGCTGCCTTGGCCCGCCACGACGTCTTGTCGAACATCGCGACGCGACCATCCCCGAGCTGCCCGCAGAGAAAGTGCACCCCGTCGCTCGCCGCGAAGAGCAGCGTCGATGCCAGAGCTACGACGTCGATCGATCTCCGCTCGGCGTGGCGAGCGAGCGCGCGCTTCAAGGGATCGACGATGCGCTCGGCTGCGTCTTCGGGCTGCATCCGAACGAGCTCTCGAAATTCGTTGCGCACGAGCTTCAAGGTGCCGAGCACCACGAGCCGTGCGCCCTCCGCCGAATGCCGCGCGCTGCCAGCCCCGTCGGCGAGAGCGATCGCCCCCACCGTCTTGCCGCGCGTCGACGCCGCATAATCCTGACATGGCTCGCCGCGCTCGATGTGCGATGAACCCACCACGGCCGCGGCGGCCATTTTGCAGAACACCTTCATGATCGCGCGGATGGGCACACGTCAGAGGTCGTCCCATCCTTTCACGTCCAGATAGCCGATCTCGTCACCGACCGAGGTCGACGACGTTCGGATGATGCTCTTCGAGAGCCAAGCGAAGAAGTGAGAGAATGCGAGTCCCTTCAGGCGGTGGCTCCTTCCCGTCGGGCTGAAGCGCGCGAGAGTCGCCATGTCGGCGCTCGCTCCAATGGCAATGGGAAAGACGGTGAGCTTGCGGGCGGTGGCGAGCTCGCGCACACGCTTTACGGCGACTTCGATGTCGTCCGTCGGCTGGCCGTCGGTCATGAGCACGAGCCATGGCTGGTAGTAGTCGACGCCCACCGTTTGGTATTCGCGTTTTCGAAGCTCCAGCGTATCGAGCGCAAGCTCGACCGCGGCGCCCATCGGCGTCTTACCCGAAGCGCGCAGCGCGGGAACCGCCTGCCGGTCGACGGGGCGAAAGTCGACGACCTGCTCGACGGTAGCGCCGAACGTGACCATGCAGATGTCGGCCGAATAGCGGGCGAGCTTGTTCTTTCGCACTTCCGAAAAGAAACCGACGAGACCGCCGTTGAGCTCGCGGATGGGGTCGCCCTCCATCGAGCCGCTGACGTCGATGCACAGGCACACGGGGACCCGCGCCGATGGGTTTTCGGTCAGCTCGCTGATCTTGATTTCCAATTCGTCCATGTCGATGGTTCCGTGGAAGGGTCTGGGGATGTCACCTTTTTGCGGACAGGAGCACGAAAAGCAAGAAGAGAACAACAGCGACGGCGATCACCCAAGCCGGTCGAGGCGAACCGCGATGCCTGCGTGAAGCCGACGGCGGCGAGCCAAAGAGTGCGCCCGTGCCGCTGCGCGCCCTCCGCCGCGCCTGGAAATACGCGTCTTTGCAACCGCGGTGCACGAAAGGGCGACCCGACGCCGTGAGCTCCGCGTGAAAGCTCGGAGGGATCTTGTCCGATCCGCTGCAATGCGCGCACGTCACGTCGACGAGCCGCGGACGCGTCGACGACGATACGCGCGAGCCCGGCAGCGGGCGCCCCATTTCCCGGCTGACCTGGCGCGTTTCACGGCGAAGCCGGTTGATTTCGAAATGCGTCGAGCACTGAAAGACCTTCTGCCCCCGCGCGAGAAGGTCCTCGTGCCAATCCTTGGCGACGCGGTAGAAGCGACTGCACCCTGGTTCGGCGCATGGAATTTCGACGATCGCCTCGTTCTTTCCTTCGAAGTTGTCGCTCGGAAAGAGCTCGTTCGAGTGATGCCCCGCTCGGATGCTGTCCGCGTAGATCTTGAGATTGCGGGCGAATTGGGCGACGTAGCCCTCGTTTCCCCTGGCATCCTTTCGCTTGTCGCCGGGGCGGGGCGTTCTTCGGCCGTCGTAGAAGATTTCCCGAAAATCGCGCTTCAAGAACGGGTGGAGGTGGCTCCAGATGAACTTGTAAGGGCCGAACGGCTTGGCGCTGCGCTCGCCTTCATCGGTTACGTAGGGAAACTTGTGGTTGCGGATGTTTTCGACGATGTCGCCCCCGCCTTGCCCGCTGTACGGGGGTTTTCCGGGAAGCAAGATCATGAAGAGCAGCGTCGCAACGGCGAACACTTCGTGCTCCTTCGTGCGAAGAACATCGCCGTACGAGACCCCAATCAGCTCGGGCGGGGTGAAGTGCGGAGTTCCCACCGTGCACGGAAAGCCTTCGACCTGAAAGCTGTCGGTATCGACGAGGTACACTTCCTTCGCGCTCACGACCATGAAGTTGTTCGGGTTGATGTCCCCGATGATGACGTTCATCGCGTGAAGCTTGCGGATCAGGTCGAGGGTCGTGCTCGACAACTCGACGAGCTCCGCCCGTCCCCAATCGGGAAAGTTCTCTTCCAAGAGCGGCTTTTTGAACACCGTGAGGTTGAAGATTTCGCCCTTGGCCCTCGCCATGAGATAGCCGACGAACTCGCCGTGCTCGTTTCGAACGAGCTCGCGAGGCCAGCAAATCGTGGGGGCCGGCGGCTCGCGCGTGGTCATCAATTCGAGCTTGGCCCGGCGGGCTGCGGTCAGGTGATCCGGGAAATAGATCTTGCAGACGGTGTCTGGAAGCGAGGTGTCGAAGATAGCGCCTTCACCTCCTTCGGCGAGCTTCTGCGTCAGTTGAATGGCTCCCGAGCGGTCGCCGATCACCCGGCGCCCCTCCCCGGGAATATCCGTGACGGCGAGGCGTTCGGTGCTGCCCCTCCACACCTCGGTGACCTGCCGGAACGGCTCGGGGAGCGCCGAACGGCCCTCTGCGACTAAAGCTCCCTTCCGCCGCGGCGCCCCAGGTGGGGCGTCCGACGCGGCATCGTTCGATCGACGCGGCGCCGTCGAGAGCCGAGGCTCTGCGCGACCGGGAGGGTCGCTCTTTGCGTAGATCGCCCAGGTCAGGCGCCATTGCCAATTGCCGAGGCCCCCGACCGAAACCCCCGACTGCTGCCTGTCGTTGATGAAGGCCGCCCGCACGGAATCCACAGCATCGAGGTTGCGTGCATTCTCGAGAACCTGTTGAGCGAGCCTTCGATCCTGCGTGATGAGGACGAGCGAATGGCTCTTCTGATAGCGAACGAACATTTGCTCGATCAACGCATCGAAGAAGACCTTGGCGCCGGCCACGTCGTGCTCGGATTCTCGCAAGTCGACGAGGCCCAATTTGCGGAGGTGTTCAAACAGTGTAAGGCCGGTTTTGGCCTGGGCCGCCTTGGCCTCGGCCGCCTTGTCGGCCTGCCCGCGCGCGGCGAGGGTGTGACGCTCGAGCTCCTGAATCACGCGGAGGTCTACGATGATCTTGTTTCGCGCCTCCGTCAGCGCATCCACGAGGTGGGTCTTCACGAAGACCTCGGCGGCGGGCGCCATGAGGCTCGAGGTATCGATGACGACTTTCGTCCCGGCCACGAGCGCACGCACGTCGAAAGCATGCGGGTGGCTCGCCACCTCTTCTTCCGCTCTTTCCGCGGCTGGTTCCCAGGGGACGAGAGCGAGCTCGGCGGCGTCGAGCGCGAGGACCGTCACCGGCTTGGCGCGCTCGATCGACTCGGCGCGGTTGGTCGCCAAGAGAGCGTGCGCCGTCGTCGCGTCGAGGGTCAAGAAAGCGAGCTCGTGCTTGAGCTGGAACTTGTAGACGAGCCGCACGAAAAGCGCGCTGGTGCCGGCCGTCTCTCCGGAGACTTCGTTGGCTTCGCCGCGAACGACGAGGCGATCGGCGCGCCGCCACATTTCAATGGCGGCAAGGCCGTCTTTCGCAGCGCCCGCGGACGACGGATCGTCGCCTCGGGCATGCTCGGAGAGCCGTTCGTGCACGCGGGCCGGAAGGATCAACTTGGCATCCGGTCGTCTCTCGAATGCCGGGAGCAGTCGCTCGACGAGAAAACGTCGACCGCGCTCGTCGAGAAGAAAGGTCTCGTCGACGAAGAGCTTGAACCTCGCGACGAGGGCGCTACAGTCGACCGGATCGGCTCGCGGCGAGACGCGCGGAACGTCGCCAGGCGGAGGCATCGGTGCCACCGGCCGCCGCGATTGACCGCCGTTTTGGAGCGTGCGCGAGGTGCGCTCCGCCGACGCGCGCGAGCGGGCCGATCCGAAGGGAGCGAGGGCGAGCGCCAGCTCGGCGACGTTCGAATAGCGCTGGGCGCGATCTTTCTTCAGACACTTTGCGATCACCGCTTCGATCCCGCGCGGGGTGTCCGCTCGGCGCGTGCTGACGGGAGGCGGCTCGCCGGTCGCGATCTTGCCGAACAACTCGGGGACCGTTTCGCCGGCGAATGGCATCGCCCCCGCCAAAACCTCGTACATGATCACGCCGAGCGCCCAGATGTCGGCTCTCGCGTCGACGTCGCGAGGCGCCGACCACTGCTCGGGCGACATATAAAACGGCGAACCGATCATTGCGCCGGTCTTCGTAGCGAAGTGCGCGAGCCCGCTCGACTCGGCGCCCGTGTATTTCGAAATGCCGAAATCGAGCACCTTGATCGACAAGAGGCCGTCCGGACGCCGGATCACGAACAGGTTGGCCGGCTTGAGATCGCGGTGAACGATGCCGAGCGCGTGTGCCTCGGCCAAGGCCTCGCAAATCTGAAGCACGAACTCGACGGTCTGCTCGCACGTGAGCGGTCCCCCTTGCTTCAGAAACCCGGAAAGATCCGCGCCTTCGAGAAATTCCATCACCAGGTAGGGAGCGCCGCTCTCGTGCTGCCCCACGTCGAACACGCGGGCAATGTGCTCGCTCTCGATACGCACCGCGGCCCGCCCCTCGCGGATGAAGCGCGCGACCGCACCCGGATCCGAGAGGGTGGCCGGCAAAGGAAACTTGATGGCGACACGCCGATCGAGGGTGAGGTGGTGGGCGGCGAGCACGAACCCCATTGCCCCGGCCCCCAAGACCTGTTCGATTCGGTATTTACCCGAAAGCACCTGCCCGGGGCGCAAGTCGGGCCCCCCAGCGCCTGCGGGCTGGGGCTCGGTCGGCGGGATGTGCGTAGGGGATCCCATGAGGGCGAGTGGACAGTGGCGCGCGGTCGAGCGCCCCTGGCGCCCGATCCGCGCCATCAGAAATCGTTCGTGCTTGGCTGTCAAGCGCCGGAGACTGCCTGAACGGCGCTGGACCCCTCGGCCCAACGCCGCCTCCTCCCACGGATTCGGCCTTGCCTGTCCGCGACGACCGCCGCAGCGGCGTCACGACACGGTGGCAGCTCGCTACGCGGTGAGCTCGCCGCTTCGCCGCTCGACAAGGGCGGCGTAGGTCTTCTTCATCGCGGCGGGCAGCAGAGAGCGCGCGATCATCTCGAGCGCGTCGCCCAGGGTGCCGGCAATCGACACGAGCACACCGCCAGCGACGCGCTCGGGCAAATCGCACCGCTCGGCGAGCTCGAGCCAATGCCGGCGTTTGACATTTTTCTTTTTGCCGGCAACCGACAGCGCGAGCGCGTCGTTGGCAATGACGAGACGCGTCGAGAGCAAATCGTAGGCGGGCGATAAGCGATAGTTGCCGTCCTCGCCGCGGAGGAGCGAGAAATTCTTCAGGTGCATGTCGCCGTTGCCCACCCAATACGAAAGGCTACCGTTCTCGGTCTCCTCGATGATCCCAACGTGCTCGCCGTCGAGGCTCACGTTGCCGCGTCTAACGACCCGACCTCGTCGCGCCGCGCATCGACGATGCCCAGCGTTTTACCGAAGACGCGCAAGACGGCGTTGACGACGTCCATGCGCATGGTGGCCTTCTCGTGCTCCAGCTCCCACACGACCTTGGGAGCCACGCCCGCCAGCTCGGCGAGCGAGCGCTGCGTGAGGTGTTCGGCGCGCCGCCTGGCGCGCACGAAGGCGGCGACGGAAGTATCCCGATCGGGATGAATTTTGCGAATTGAGCTTCCAGCAGAGCTCCGAGCACGACCCATAAGGGTGAATTATCCCGATCGGGATGAATTGGTCAACTTGGGGGTGCGCCCGCTCGGCTCAGCGCGGACAGGCGACTGGTTTTATCCCGATCGGGATAAAACTCGCAGTTCAGTTTAAGGACGGCTGCCGTGGGGCATGCTCGTGCGGCGTGCTAGGTTCCCGAGATGGGTGAGGCTGCACGCCAGCGTTTCACGTTCGACGAGTACTTGAGGCTCGAGGAAATAAGCCCGATCAAGCACGAATTCCTCGACGGGCACGTCTGGGCGATGGCCGGCGGAACCCCCGACCACGCAGCCGTTTGCGCCAATATCACGGCTCTTCTGGTCACACGGCTGCGAGACCGACCTTGCCGAGTGTTTACTTCGGATCTGCGTGTGCGCGTGCGCGCAACCGGGCTCGGCACTTACCCGGATGTAACCGTCATCTGCGACAAAATCGAGCTCGATCCAGAGGACCCGAAAGGGCACACCGCCGTGAATCCGCGTGTCGTCGTGGAAGTCTTGAGCCCTTCGACGGAGGCATACGATCGCAGCGAGAAACTCGACCACTACCAGCGCATCGCCGGGTTGGATGAAATCGTTCTAGTCGGCTACGAAAGTAGACGGATTGACGTCTACCGGCGCGAAGGCGCGGAGTGGCGACATGACGAATATCGCGAGGGCGCCGCCAAGCTGCCCTCGATCGGCTGCGAGCTGCCGTTCGAAGAAGTATTTCGCGATCCCTTCGCAGGGCGCGAAATCGGGGGATAGAACCCTAC
>DATEMX010000661.1:0-4378 GCA_035275365.1 Polyangiaceae bacterium
GGAGCCGGTTTTGGAGCGGTCGCCTTGTCGACCAGAGAAGCTGCCGGCTTCGGCGCCGGCGCGACGATGGGCGTCGCCGTCTTGGGTGCGAGCACGGCAGGCGTTGCTCTGGGCACAGGTGCGGGGGCCGCAGGCGTTTCCGCTTTGGCAGCGAGCGCGACCTTGGGCGAGGGCGACGCCAGGGCGGACGCCACCTTGGCCACCGCGACGGCCGGCGATTTGGCCACTTGCACCGGTTTCGCAACCGGCGCCCTTGCCGGGGCGGGCGAGGGCTCGTCCCATCCTTCGTCGATGTCGGAATAGTCGCGCGGGGGGTTGGGGTCGGCCAAGGTGACGGGAGAATGGATCCGAAACACGCCTCGGCGCAAGTAGGCAGGGTGCGAGAGCTCGCACTGCTTTCGAACACGCCCTCGCGTCAGAAAAATCCGGTAGGGCCGGCTGACCAAGGGATCACGAGGCGATCGCCCTCGGCAGGGAGAACCACTTGCGTCAATTTTCCTTCTCTCCAAGCGAGCAGGAGGAATTTCGGGTCGTCGATGGGTTCGTGGAACGAAAGCGCGATCGCGGTCGGGTGTTCGGACTCGGTCGAGCGGACGGTGACGCGAAGGTCGTCGAGGTCGAACGTGTCGCCGACCGCGAACGCCGCGTCGGTCGACCGAAAGACTTGGTCGAAGAACCCGCCAAAAAGGGGACGATCGGCGGAGATGAGGAGCGTGTGCGGATCGAGGCGTTCGATGCGGTGCGTGGCTCGGGCCATCGACATCGAGCACCAGGTGGCCGCCGTTCCGGGGGCCCGCATTTGCCGCGCCGAGCCCGCGTAGAAAGCCCCCAACGGATCGGACGAGCTCAAGATGTAAACGTGTTTTGGTGCGGCCGGCGTGCTGCCAGCCCCGCCGAGGATCGGATCGAGAGAGGCGCCGATCTCGATCGTCTTTGCTCCGACTTGGCCGAGAAAATCGACGCCGGCGAGAAAGAGCACCGGCGCCAATACGAGATGCAGCGTCAGCATGAGGGCGGCGTAGGCGCGCCTTGCCCACAGTCCTCCCGCAAACGCCGCGCTCGCGCGGCTGCTGCCGTAGACGACGCTCGCGGCGACGAGCGCGTAGCCGCCGATTCCGGGCGTCAGCAAGAGACGCGATCCGGGAAGTCCCCCGACCGATGCGCACAACGACCCGAATGCCCCGAGCGAGAGCCAGGCGAGCGCGCGGCGGTCGCTCGGGGCGATCGCCGACCACACGCTGCGAAGGACGAGCGCCACCGCACACGTTGCGATGCCACCTATCCACGGCGGGTGGGCCTCGGGAAAGGCGACGGCCATGCCCGACGGCAACTCGGTGAACTGTTCGGCGAGGAGCGCCGGTACGCGCATGGCGACCACTCGGGCGAAGCGAAGCGGGTCGGCGAGCGGCTCGATGTAGGCCGAGTTGTTGGCGGCCCCATAGCCGAGCAATTTGTAGATGGCGAGGTAAGCGAGCACGAGTCCGCCTGGCACCGAGACCCCCCGCGCGCGTTCGATCCATCGAACCTCGGGGCGGCGGCCTACCGCTTCGTAGGCAATCCAGTAGAGCGCTGGCCCGACGGCCGACTCGCTCCCCAAGAGGCCGATGACGACGCCGAGCGGCGCAAGCCATCGCCCCGGCCGAAATGCGCCTTCGCGGTAGGAAAGCTGCGCCACGAGCCCAAAGAGCGCCGGCGTGGCGGCGATGAGCGCGTGCCGGCTCGAGATCCACCCCACGGGCTCGCCGTGCGATTCGCTCAGCGCATACATCAGGAGAGCCAAGCCCCACGTGGGCGCCGTGAGTGTTTGGCGGAGCAAGAGCCCGACGGCGACGAGCAGCCCCAGATACCAAAGGAGTGAATGGAGGTGGTAGCCCAGCGGGTGCGATCCGAAGAGGGCGTGGTCGCAGGCGAGCAAGGCGCTCGACAGCGGCCTCAGAAACCGCACCTTGAGATCCGGCGCGGTCCACCACGGAAATGGCCCCCTTCGGACGAGCTCGTAGGTTTCCGCTGGTCGGCCCGACGCAAACTCGTAGAGGTCGAAGGTGCGCTTACCTTCGGCCGAGTCGAGCCACGTGATGAAGGCGAAGTCGTCGCCGAAGAACCCGACGCGCAGCGTGGCCGCACCTAGGAGCATGCCGATCGCGACGGCGATCCAAAGAAACCGCCGTTCCGAGATCAGCGATCGAGCGCGCAACATGCCAGGTGTAAAGGCGCAAATCCTCTTATGAAGTTTGCGGCTGGTTCCGGTGCAGGGATTCGAACCCCAATTAGAGGAATCAAAATCCTCCGTCCTGCCATTAGACGACACCGGAATAATACGGCCGGTAGACTAGCAAAGATTTCCAGGCCAGCCGCGGAAACTTCGTCCTCCATTTCGTTCGGCCTCGACTGGCGCGATCTCTGAGGCTACCGTTAGATGCCATGTCGGCTTCTTCGTTGGATCGCGAGCTCGAGCGTGCCCTCGCCAACGCGGGCTCGAAGAACACGGGCGATGGCCCCATCCAGGCCGCCGTTCCGCCTAAAAAGGGCAACGTGGGGCTCCTCGTCGTGCTCCTCGCGATGGCCGGCGGAATCGTTCTGCTCGTCATGACGAGCTTCAAAGATGCCGCCGTCTACGCCAAGAGCGTCGATCAGACGCGCGCCGAGGCCGCCGCGCTCATGGGTCGCCGTCTTCGCATCGACGGCACCCTCGTCCACGGCTCGCTCGAGCGGCGCGATCAGCCGTGCGAGTACAGGTTCGTCCTCAAGGGGAAAGACCTCGAGCTGCCGGTCACCTATCCCCAGTGCGTCGTGCCCGATACGTTCCGCGACGTCCCGGGGATGGATGTCGGCGTGACGGTCGAAGGCAAACTCGCCGCAGGCGGCGGCTCGTTCCAGGCCACCAACGTGCTCGCCAAGTGCCCGTCGAAGTACGAGATGAAAGAGAAGAAGGAGCGCGGTGAGCAGATGCCTCACCAACTCACGCCGTCGTCGATCGCACCGACGTCGCCCTTGTGAAGCGCCCGTTACATCTCGCCACCGAACGCCAGCGTGGCGTGGAGCGAGAAGCGCACGTCGCTGCCGACGGCCCCCGCTTCGGAAGCCGCGATGCGCTGGCACGCGTCGTCGACGCAAGCGCGCACGTCGGTGAGCCACGTCCACCGGTACGAGAGCGCGGGGCCCGTCCGGAAAAAGGTTGTCATCCAAAAATCGAGCCCTACGCCGGCCATGGCCGACGGGCCCGATGTTTCGAGGCGAAATGCCGAAGGGCCGCCGGTGATGGCCGCAGAACCGGACCCGCGCCCGACCCCTGCCTCTACGTAAGGATCGAACATCCCGTGGTCGAGGAAGTATCCGCGCGCGACGAGCCCCACCCACGTTACGGCGCTGGTGGCCAGCGGCGCTCCGGGCACTTCGAACCGAAAGCCGGCCGCGCTTGCCTCGAGACCGAGACCCACGTGAGGACTCAGCCGGTAGAGTGCGCCACCCCCGAACGCCGCCCCCGACTCCGTGTTGCCGCATTGCCCTAGGCCAGCGGTGCCGCCTCGGCAAAAAGGTGCCGCGAGGCCGATCTGGGGAAAGACTTCCCACGCACGGCGCGCAAACTCCTCTGCTTCACGCGCGGGCTCGGGCGGCTCGGGCGGCGGAGCGGGGGGCGGCGCGTCGAGAAACGAGCGCTCGGCCGCGCTCGCGCGTGACGGCTGCGCGAGCGCCGAAGCCCACAAGAGCGCGCCCGCGGCCGTACCCGCCACGCTTCTCGACACCATGACGCCCTCTCGACCCGGCCCGGCCCGGGTTGCCGATTTTTTCGAAGTGTTACCCTGGGCGTGTGCCGCCGCGCCGATTGCCCGTTTTGCAAAATACCGAACCCGACGACGAGCGTCCGGCATGGCACTGGACGTTCATCGGCGTCTCTTTCGTTTTTTGCGCCTGGGTCCCACTCGCGACGCTCGGCCTGCTCGTGACGAAGCGATTGCTGCCTGGCGACGGACCAGCGATCTCGGCCGCGCTTTCTGTGGCCGCGCCGGCAGCGCGCGCTCTCTTGTGGGCGGCGCTCGCGGGCGTGCCGGCGCTCTCTTTCGCGCTCGCCTGCTTCGGTGCGGGCCTCTTGGTGACCCGCTTCGGAGCGAAGGCCCGCCTGTACGACGCGGCGAGGGCCGGCGGGCTCTCGGCCGTCGTCGGCGCGATCTTGTCGATCGGCTGGAGCGTTGCTGCGGCGATGACGGCGCTCGTGGTGCTCACCCCGATTGGCGTGGCGGCAGGGTGGGCCGGCGGACGATTCGGCCGTCGACTGAAAGGGCGGCCCGCCCCCTGAGCCATCCCGCGAGCGCAGCTAGAACACGGAGCAGCTTACGCCGCTCGGTGTTCTAGCTTGTTTTGTTATCGGGGGCTTCGCCCC
>DATEMX010000662.1:0-5820 GCA_035275365.1 Polyangiaceae bacterium
AGAGCTCAACGCCTCTGGCCTTCCGGCCGAGAAGGTGGCACCAGAAAGGCTCGGCCACTGGTGGCGCGGCATCCCTCGCGCCTTCACTTCGCCATGTAATAACCGGAAAATGTGATCGATTCAGTATAGTTGGGGATTGAACTCAAAGCAGGTCCTCCGCCCGTGGAGCCGCCCGGCGAAAATTTGGCCCCCAGATTCGAGAGCGTAGCTACTTGCCATGCCGGCATGCCTGGATGCCAAGTCACGAACGACGGGGGGACCCCTTCCTGCTTCACTTCTCAATTTGGCATGGCAAATTGGGAACGATGGCGCGGACCCTGCAATAGCAGGAAACCCCTGTCAGGCTGTCTCACCGCGACACCGGTTTCCTGCATCGTGTGTCGGGCGCAGCCCGGTGGGGGGCTAGGAAGGGAACGGCCCGTCTGCGTAGCTGACGACGCGTACGACAGCCTGCCGCGTTTCATCCGGCGTGGGTGGGTCATCCGCCCGTGGGGAACTAGTGCCGTGCGGCGAAAATTTGGCCATCGGACTCGAGAGAGCGTCGAGAACCTTGTAGATCGGCGCCGGAGGTGCCGTGGGGGTGGGGCCCTGCTATGAAAACGTGTCTCTAGGGTGCCGCCGGCCGGTCTCAGGTGGTTGTTGGCAGGCCCGCGGAGTAGGCTTTCGTCGAGGAGTCCTCCGAGTCGGGGCTTTGCATGAGGGGAAGTGGCTTGAGGAGGACTTCGAAGCCAAGAGCTGCGAGCGTGGCGACGGCGGCCTTGGCGCGGCGGCTCTTCTGAGCGTCGGAGGGCGGGGCGGGCATGGCGGGGCGATATTGGCGACTGGTAAGCACGTGGAAGATGGTGACGAGCAACTTCCGAGCGATCGCAAAGGCGGCCTTCTTTGCCGAGCCGGTTGTGCGCGTCAGACGAGCAAAGGTGCCACGCCATGGCGATTTCTTGGCGCGCGAAGTGGCCCAGGCGCACTGCACGAGCAACGTGCGCAGCCAAGCGTTGCCGGCGAGGGTCCCCGCGCGTCGACTCTTGCCAGCGCTCTCGTTCTTGCCCGGGGCGAGGCCAGCCCAGGAAGTCAGATGTTTGGCCGATGGGAAGGTGGACATGTCAGTGCCGGTTTCGGCGAGAACGCCAGCGATGGCAACGTCGCTCAGACCAGGTATCTGCTTGAGGAGCGCGACGTCGTCCGAGCTGAGGGAGAGAGCGTTGGCAGTGCGCTGTTCAACGGCGACGATACGTTTTTGGACGTGGTCGAGCGCGTCGAGCAGATCTTTGAGCAACCACTTGGCATCGACGTTCAAGACTACAGTCAGCGCGCGCTCGAGCAGGGGCCGTTTTTTGGCCATCTTGGGGGAGACCAGCGCTGCCATTTCCTGTGGGGACTTGTTGCCTTCGAGCAATGCTTCGAGGACCGAGCGTCCGCTCTTGCCAAGGACGTCGGAGAAGATTCCCGCAAGCTTGATCCCGAAGAGCTCGAGCAATCGAATCACCCGAGCCTTCAATCGATTCGCTTTGCCGACCATCTGCACCCGGGAGCGCGTCAGCATCCGAAGCGACTCGAGCTGCTCATCGGGAATGAAGCTGGGGCGCACCAATCCATGCATGACGAGCTTGCTGAGCCAGGCGCTGTCACTCACGTCGGTTTTGCGACCAGGGACGTTCTTCGCATGGGCGGCGTTGACAACCCAAACGACGAGCTCAAAACGTCTCAGCTCGCGATAGACCGGGAAGAAGTACACGCCCGTGCTCTCGATGGCGACGACCTGCACGGCACACTTTTTCAACCACGCAGCCAATTGTCGCAAAGCATCAGGAAACGTCTCGAACGTCCGGGTCTCTACGCGTTCCTGTTTACAACCCAACGGCGAACACTTGCGACGACCGTGTCGCGATGCACGTCGAGCCCGGCGGCGCACTCAAACAGATTGTCCATCTCCAACTCCTCCCCGGTGCGTTGGTGGAGGCTCGCGCGAAAGAGAACATCCTGCTATCCGTGCTTAGGGCGGTGTGCCCGTGCAACATTTCGAGGTGCGTCGAGCCGAGCCCAGACTGTTCCCCGAGGTGTCAGCCATCAGTGGGTCGTAGGGGCTTTGCACCGGCATCCGGAAGGTACCAGGTACGCCGCCCCGTTTTCATTCCTTTGGGGTGGGACGCCCCCGGCGTCCCGTGGGGGACTGTTCCGGGCTTGCCCCGGCGGGGCGGGGGCGAAGCCCCCGGAGACAAAGTGATTAGTGCCAAGCGGCGAAGCCGCCTCCGCGCGAAGCGCGGGCTGGCCAAAGTCGGGAAGGACTTTGGCCAGGCGGCACTAGATCTTTTTCAGCTCGTCGATCAGCTCTCGCTCCAAGACGAGATGCTTCTTCATGAGGAGACTGAGGAGCGCGGCCATCATTTTCTCCCAGCGCAGGTTCTCGCCGAGGACGTCGGCTGCATCGGCGCCGTGCGCGGCGGCCCGCAGCGCCGCGAGCAAATCGGCCGCCGTGAAATCGTCGGGTGACGTCGGCTCGGCGGGAGCGGCGTTGGCGCGGCGCCTTTGCGTCGTCTGCGGCAGCTTGATCGTCGTGCCGTCGAGCAACGTGAGCTTGAGCTGGGCCCGCTTCTTGGCGTTCCCTCGAGGCATCTCGATCTCGCGCACCTCGAGCACCGGGGTGTCGTCGGAAGGCGGAGCGAGCGCGGCGTGTTTGGCCGAAGCCGGTTCGTCGACGGCGAAAGGAACGGAAACGCGCTCGAGAGCGCTTTCTTCGATAGGCGAAGCATGCAGGTCGGTCGCCTGCTCAACGCGAGGAGGCTCGGGGGCGGCCGCTTCGGGGCCGTGATGATCGGCCGGTGTCGCCACGGGGGCGCTCGGCTTCCGCCCGTTGGTCGCCGCGGCGCGGGGGGGCGGCGGCGCCGTGGGAGCCGCGCCGTAGTAGAGACGAAGGGCCTTCTTGATGTCGCTCGGTGCCGAGATCATGGCGCGCGTGGGTAGACCCGACGACGCCGAGCAGGCGCGAAGGGCGTCTTCGTTCATCGGATCTTCCATGGCGACGTAGAGCGTGTCGCCCTGGCCGCGCACCGGCCGCACGTAGATGGGCACGAGCGAGAAGCGTTCGGCGACCTCGCGCGGCACGAGGCTCAAGAGCTCGCGCGAGAAGTCGATGTGATAGAGCGAGATCCACGGGACGCTGAGCTGTTGGCTCAGGATCTGCGTTAGCCGTGTTTCGGTGACGAGGCCACTCTCGACGAGCAGCGTTCCGAGCTTGCGACCGTCGGACTTTTGAAGGGTGAGGACCTGCTCCAACTGTTCGGCGGAGACAATGTTGGCGTCGACGAGGAGCTGACCCAACCGGAGGCGGGCAGGTTGCATTCCTCGTACAGAGTAGCGGAAACTGCTCATCTGGCTAGTGCTTCGTCGGAGGGCTGGTCGAGGCGCTCGAAGCACCTTCTCCACAGCCGGATCTACGCGTGCTAGCTTGGTTCTCGGCCGATGACACGTCCCTGTCCGCAGTGCGGCAATGGGTGCGACGAATCGCACAAATTCTGCCCGCTGTGCGGGTTTCCAATCTCTCAAGTCACCGCCATGGCTCCGGCCGAGGACCCGTTCATCAATCGAACGCTCCCCGGCGGTTATGTGATCCTCGATCTCGTGGGCATCGGCGGCATGGGCCGGGTCTACCGCGCCGAGCAGCGCATGTTGGGTCGCACGGTCGCCGTCAAGGTCATTCACCCGCACCTTCTCGGTGACGAGAGCGCCGCGGCGAGGTTCATTGCCGAAGCGCGCGCTGCCAGCCGCCTGAATCACCCGCACTCGGTGGGCGTCATCGATTTCGGCAAGACCGACGACGGTCAACTCTACCTGGTGATGGAGTTCTTGCGCGGCCGCGACCTCGCTCGCGTTGCCTACGAGGACGGCCCGCTGCCCATTCGTCGCATTCTCGACGTCTTGCGGCAGGCCCTCGCCGCGCTCGCCGAGGCGCATCACATCGGCATCGTGCACCGCGATCTCAAGCCCGAGAACATCATCCTCGAGCCGCTGCGATCGGGCGGCGATTTCGTCAAGGTCGTCGATTTCGGGCTCGCCAAAATGGTCGAGGGCCCGAGGCAAACCGCCATCACGACGCCCGGCATCATTTGCGGAACCCCGGACTACATGGCGCCCGAGCAGGGGCGAGGGGCCGTCATCGACGCGCGCACCGATCTTTACTCGATGGGCGTCATCCTCTTTCAGCTCCTCACGGGGAGGCTCCCGTTCGAGGCCGACACGCCGACGCAAGTGGTGCTCATGCACCTCTCCATCCCCGCGCCTGATCCGCGCCAGGTCGCGCCCGAGCGCAGCATCCCCGACTCGCTCGCCAAGGTCGTCGCGCGCACGCTCTCGAAGGAATCGAAAGACAGGTGGAAATCGGCCGACGACATGGCTGAGGCGCTCGCCGCTGTGATGGCCGAAGGGGAGCAGAAGCCGCGCGCCACGCTCTCGCAAGCGCCGCAGCTTAGCTGCCCGTCGTGCGGCCAGGCCGTTCCAGGTGGGCAAAAATTCTGCGGTGAATGCGGAATGCGCATCAGCGTGCCGCCGCTCTCACCGCCGCCCTCTTCGCTGCCCAAGCCGGCGGCGGCGCCTGCCATGTCCGCGCGCCTTCCTTTGCCGCTCACCGATCGCGAAGACGATCTCGCGGCACTCGAGCATCAGCGGCTCCATCTGCGCTCATCGCTTTCGGCCATGCGCATCGTCGGTGAGGCAGGCGCGGGCAAGACGCGCCTCTTGCGTGAATTTCTCAGCAGCGCGCGGGCAGCGGGCGATCTCGTGGTGGAGACGGGGCCCGATCCGTGGTGGGCCGAGGTGGGGTACTACACCGCGCGCAAGGCGGTGACCGCGCTAGCCGATCTGAGTCCCGCCGGGGGAACCGAGCGCGATTGGAGCGGAGCGAGCGCCGAGGCGCGGCGAGGATTGGTCGAGCTGTTCGGCAAGGTCGACGCGCTGGCTGCTTCGCTTTCCCCCGCCGAGCGGCGCTACACCGTCGCCGAGTCGCTTCGGTGGGCCTTCACGCGCGCTGCCAAGCGGTCGGGCAAGACGCGCGTGATCCTCGCCATCGACGATCTCAATCGCGTCGACGGCGCGAGCCGCAACGCATTTGCCGACGCCTTGAGCGAACCACCCCTCGTGCCGGTGCTCGTCGTCGCGACCCACGTGCCCACCTTCGACCCCGGTTGGGAGGGCACCGTGCGCCCCATCGCCGGCCTTCCCGCGAGCAAGACGGCGTCGCTCGGGCAATCGTTCGGGGTCGGCGAGCGGCTCTCGCTCTTGCCGCACGGCGGCGCCTCGCAGGCGAGCGTTTTGCCGCTCTACCTCGATCAGCTCGTGCGCTTTACCAGTGAGGGGGGAAGCGATCCGCCGGCGCGCCTCGCAGACCTCGTTTCGATGCGCATCGAGCGGCTCGCGCCCACCGCGCGCCGCGTCTTGCAGGCGCTCTCGGTGATGGGCGACGAGGTCAACCCCGGCGATATCGAGTCGATTTTGCCGGGAGAGGTGGCGCGCCGCCAAGCCGACGATAGCCCCGACTCTTCGGTGATGGCGAGCGTGTCGGCGCTGGCCAAGGTCCAGCTCATCGAGCAAACGGTCGACGGGATCCGTCACACGCACCCGCTCGTGCGCGAGATCGCCCTCGCCACGATTCCCGTCGCGGTGCGGCGCGAGCTGCATGCCGCCGCGGCGCGCGCTGCCGACGAAAAACGGCTGCCCATCGAGGTGCGCGCGCTGCACACGCTCCATGCGCAAGACGCGTTCGAGGCTCTCTTGCTCCTGGAACAGGTTTCGGAGCGCGCGCTCGCGCGCGGCGACGCGGCCGGCGCGGCC
>DATEMX010000663.1:0-3932 GCA_035275365.1 Polyangiaceae bacterium
GCGGCCGGCGTAATAGGCGGATACGGCGTGTTTCGCGACGGCGTGTCCTGTAGCGGCGGGTTCGTAGGCCGCACCTCGGGGGTGGCCGAGCTCGGCGATGAAAGGCGCCAAATCCAGGATTTGCGCGCGCGAGGGGTTCGATTCTGTCAGGTCGAAGAGCGTCGTTCGGGCGACCTCGGCCTCCCTGAGCGCGCGGGTGAGCCCGTTTTCGGTTCGATCCCAAGAAGTGCGCCGGGAGAACATGCCGGCCGAGTGTACCCTTTGCGCTGGGGCGCAAGGTCGGCTACGAGCCTTGTCCATGTCGATCCACCGCCCCAAGCGAGCCACTTCCACCAGAAAATCCGAAAGCGCAGCCTCCAAGAGCGGGGCCGCCAGTGCCTCAAAGCCTCCCAAGTGGAAAGACGTGGTCGGCGATCAGCCCGACAATGCGTTCTCAGCCTACGCAACCGGCTCCACGTACCAGCAAAATTCGCTCGTGAATCACGCCAAGTTCGGCAAAGGCATCGTGCTCGAGGTCGACGGCAACAAGGTGCAGATCCTCTTTGAAGAGGGCGTAAGGAAGCTGCTCCACGGTACACCTGCCCCTTGAATCGAAAGCGCCCTGCAAGGCGCTGAATTCGTGTTTTGTCTAGGGCTTGACGATCTGCGTGCCCGCGGGCGGCGTGAAAGTGAACTCGCTCGCCGGCACTGGCGTATTGACGACGGCGTTTTCGAAATCGAACCGGTTCTTGTTGCCCTGCGCGTCGAGGATGAGGACGCGCCGGACCTGCGCCGTGTCGCCGTCGACGTAGAGCAGCACTTTTTGGTAGGCGGGTGTCGGGGCGGTGGGAACGCCTTCGAGCACAAAACCGCTCTCGAAGTGCATGTCGCGCGCGTTGAGCAGGCGGAGCGTAAAGGAGCTCGTGAGCTGGCCCTGGCCCATGAGAAACGAGAGCGCGGCCGGAAACTGGGACTTTTGGACTTGCTGCACGAAAACTTGCTGATTTTCTTGCTCGTAGACCTTGAGCTCCTGGCCGTCGGACACGACGCGGTTGCCGTTGGGCTGATCGTACTTCCAGCTCATTTTGCCTGGTTTTTGGAAGACGACGCGCCCCTTGGAGTCTTTCGGGGAGTCCTGATGGACCCGGATGACGTAGTGCTGCGAGAAATCGGCCTGGAACGTGCGCGTTTGGTCGTAGAACGCCTGCACGCGATCGGCGACCGCCTTGGCTTCGGGGGTCGTCGCGGCGGCGGGCGCCGCTTGGGCGCTCGCCGTGGGGACGGGCGAGCCCAGCGACATGGCGCAGACGGCGACGAAAGCAGCGGAAAAAAGAGCGTGATGGCGCATGCGCGGAGGTCCCTCGGGTTTCGCAACAATCGGGCGTTGCCGGCGATTCCTTCTTCTTTAGACGAATGGACGTCGCATCCCTTACGAAAGTTGCAACCCGGTTCTTCGGACGGTGGGTCCACCCTGCACCCGTGGCCCCCGGACATCTCTTTTTTTCGAAGCTCGGGGCACGGGAAACGGCTGTTAAATATTTGCAATTATTATAATTTTCGTCATCGCCTCAGGCCGGCCACCTGTGCGCGGGCCACGTGGGCCTGGACGCTCGACGCATGCACGTGGGCCAGGGCAATCGCGAGGGCGTCGGCGGCGTCGGCACGAGGAAGAACGCCAAGGCGGAGCACCGTGGCCATCATGTGGGCGACCTGCTGCTTGTCGGCCCGGCCGTGGCCCACGACCGATTTTTTGACGCGGGTAGGTTCGTATTCGGAGATGGGAAGGCCGGCGCGGGCCAGCACGAGGAGCGCGACGCCGCGGGCATGACCGAGCTTGGCCGCCGCCGTAGCGTCTTTGGCGAAGAAGAGGCTCTCCACGGCTGAGGCATTGGGCCGATAAGTTTCTACGATTTCGTCGAGCTCACGCTCGATTTGGCAGAGCCGCAACGCAATGCTCTCGCTCGTGTCGGTGTCGATGACGCCGTGGGCCACGTGCGAGGCACGCGTTCCGTCGCGCCGGATGACGCCCCACCCGAGGTGCCGGGTGCCGGGATCGATGCCGATCACGATCATGCGCGGAGTTGACCACGCCGAGGCATTGGGATGCGAATTTTTGTTGGTGTCAGCACGCGCGATGCCCTGCGACGGGGAAGATCTTGCCGGGGTTGAGGAGGCCTTTGGGGTCGAACACGCCCTTTAGGCGAACCTGGAGATCGATGAGCGCGTCGGATTGCTCGAGCCGAAGGTAAGGCGCTTTAGCGAGGCCGATGCCGTGTTCGCCGGAGAGCGTACCGCGCATGGCGACGACGTCGCGGAAGAGCTGCTCGATCGAACGCTCCACGCGCGGGACTTCGTCGGGTTCGTTCCAGAGAAAATTCACGTGGAGGTTGCCGTCGCCCGCGTGCCCGTAGGTGACCGTGCGAATCCCGGTCGCCTCGGACGTGCGAGCGACTTGGTCGAGCAGATCGGCGATTTTCTGACGCGGCACGACGACGTCTTCCGAGAGTTTGTGACGCGCGAGCGCTCGCACCGCTGGTGACATTTCGCGGCGGGCGACCCAGAGGCGGGCGCGCTGGGCGGCGTCCTGCGCCACGAGCACGTCGATCGCGCCTTGATCCATGCAAGCTTCGCCGATGCGCTCGGTTCCTACTTCGCAAGCATGCGCGTCGCCGTCGACCTCGATGAGCAGCAGCGCGCCGGCCCGCGTGTCGATGGGCACGCCCTTGGTGCGCAGGGCGGCGAGGGTGCCGCTGTCGAGCATCTCGAGGCAGCGCGGGACGAGGCCGCGCGCGACGATCGCCGAGACAGCGAGACCCGCGGCGCGCACGTTGACGAACAAGGCGAGCAGCGTGGCTACTTCGGGCGGCTTTTCGATCAAGCGGAGCGTTGCTTCGCTGAACACCGCGAGCGTGCCCTCGCTGCCCGTGAGGAGCGCGGTAACGTCGTAGCCGGTGACACCCTTCACGGTGCGCTTGCCGGTGCGAACCCTCGTGCCGCCCATCAGAATGGCTTCGAGGCCGAGGACGTAGTCGCGTGTGACGCCGTATTTGAACGCGCGCGGTCCGCCGGCATTCTCGGCAACGTTGCCGCCGATGGCGCACATCTTGAGTGAGTTGGGATCGGGCGGATAGAAGAGGCCCTCGCGCTCGACCGCGTCGTGCAAATCGCCCGTGATGACGCCCGGCTCGACGACGGCGAGCCGCTCGTCACGGTCGATCTCCTTGATCTTCGCCATGCCGAGAGTCACGAGGACGATGCCGCCCGCCACGGGAACTGCGCCCCCGGTGCGCCCCGAACCGGCGAGGCGCGGCGTGAGCGGGACTTCGGCGATCTCGGCGACTTCGAGCGCCCGGGCGATGTCATCGGGACTCTCGGCGAGAACCACGGCGTCGGGCGCGAGGCCCGGAATGTCGGAGTCGTCGGCCGCGTAGGGCTCGCATTCGGCGCGACCCGTCAAGACCTTGGAAGGCCCGAGCGCGCGATCGAGGAGAGACCGGGCGCGGTCGATGGCACCAGGGGTCGGGCGAGCGTGCTCGAAGCGCTTGGCCAACACCTGCTAGTCATAGCATCTCCGATGCGAAAGCAGGCCGTGCTCTTGACCTTGGTCGCCCTCGAGGTGCTCGGGCTCGGGCTCCTCGCCCTCTTTTGGTTGGCCATGCGCCCCGAGCTCATCCTCGTGTATCGTCTCGACGCGCTCGGGGCCGACGCGTTTCCTTGGCCGACGCGCGTAGCGCTCTCGTCGTCGTTCGTTCCCAGCCTCGCGGTGGTCGGCATGGCCCTGGCGTTCGCCGCGCTCTTGCCAGCGTGGCGACCGCGGACGCGCCTTTGGGTGCTGGGCGCCGCGCTCGTGGTGACCGTGTTCGGTCTCACGTTTGCCGTCTTCGCAGCGTATGCGCCCGCGTTCGAGGAGCTCCTGCCGACGAGCTCTGCGCGCCTGCCTGCGAATGTCTTCA
>DATEMX010000664.1:0-7266 GCA_035275365.1 Polyangiaceae bacterium
GACGCCCCCCGCCTCACAGAGCGAAGGGGCGCCTGTACACTGACATCGCGCCTAACGTAGGCGCGATGGGACTACTCTTCCGGGCTGACTTCGAGGAAGTTCGGCGCGACGAACACTACGCCGCCGCTGACCTTGCCTTCGATGCTGAACGTCGACATCACTTCGTCACCGTTCAAGTCGCCATTGGCTGCCGCGACGAACGAGCCTTCCGTGGTACCAGTGTAGTTGTATTGGTAGTATTGGGGATCGCTTACCGCGAAGCGAAGACAGGCGAAACCAACGCCCGCCGTCTTCTGATCGACTATCCACTCGGCGGGGCTCGACTGGTACTTCTGACCTTTGATGGCCTTGGGGTCTTCGGGGACCTTCTTGCTTGCCGAGGCGCAGAGGTTGTTCGAGACGCCGATGCTGCCGGCCGTAGTGACGACGCTCGACGACATCGACTCGCGCTCGTAAGCGGCCTTGGCGTCTTTGGCCATTTGACCGACGGCGTTGCGCGCCTCGGCCGTCTTCGCGTTGAGCAGATAGCGGCGAACACCGTAGATGGCGAGCGCGGCCAAAACGCCGACGATCGCAACGACGATCATGAGCTCGATCAGTGTAAAGCCGCGACTATTGTATTTCTTGAATGCTCGCATCGACCTATCTCCTGTTGTTTGAGTTGCCGGCACACAGTTTTTCGCTGCGGCTCTCCGGCACGGCCGCATGCAAACAACACTTCCCCCCCTGCTGAAACCAACCGCGCGTCCCGTCACCTACGGCTTTTCGCGGCACTTCTTTTGCTATTCACCCTCATTTTCGACGTAAATCTCGCCCGAAAACGAAGACCCCGCCGCCCACGAAAAGACACTGTTACCGTCGACGTCGCCCTTGGCCTCCACGATGTACCAAGGCTCGGTTGGAGTCGGCCACGTCGGCGATTGACAATCCAAGGCGGGTATCGTGGCGCCCGCTCCGCCCGCGGTGACCTTGTAGCCGTAATAGACCGGGCCGTCGGGCCGCGCGCCGAGCTCACGCCAGCGCGCGTAGTCGGAATGCGTCGGGTTGTCCCAGGCCGTCTTTTTGGCGCCAACGCTGCCGGTTGGATAAAACTCCGAGAACCCGGCGGAGACCGGCAAATACATGAGCGTCTCGGCTCGGTAACTTTCCTCTGCGGCCCGAATGGCGCCGACCATGTAGATGGCTTCGCTCGTTTTCGACGAAGTGATGAACCTTCGATAAGCGACTAGCCCGAGAGTCGCCAAGACGCCGACGATCACGACGACCGTCATGAGCTCGATCAACGTGAACGCACGCTCGCTTGAGCGTTGAAGCGTCTTCATGTTCGAGCGGCTCGCCTGCACGAACGAGTGGTGTGCACCTTTTGGGCCAGCAGCCTGCATCGATTCGCAAACGCGCGAAATGCCGGCAATTCGCCTCGATAGCACCTAAAAAACGTCAATCGGATGGCGTTTCTCGGCGCCCGAGAGTGCCGTAAAATGTCACTCGCTCGGGACTGCGATGACAATTCCCGTCCGTATTGGCGACCGCGGACTTCAGTCGCGCCCCTGTCCACGCACGTCGGGGCTCGCTGTAGGTTCGACGCTCGAAGGCGGCTCGTCTTCGGACTCGTCGTCACCGGCCAAATCGAGGGCGTGTTTCTCCAACCGATAGCGGAGCGACCGAAACGAAATGCCGAGCAGCTTCGACGCGGCTTTGCGTCCGCCTCCCGTTCGCTCGAGCGCTTCGAGGAGGAGACGCCGTTCGACTTCTCCGAGCACGTTGTCGAGCTCGCATCCCTGTTGCGGCAAGCGCGCCAGAAGCGGCGCCTGACTGCCCGCGAGCCCGCTCACCTCGGGGGGCAGATCGCCCAGCCCAATCGCCGTCGACGAAGCGAGGGCGACGGCGCGCTCGATCATGTTCTCGAGCTCTCGGATGTTGCCCGGGTACGCGTACGCTTCGAGCGCGCGGATGGCGTCTGCCTCGAGCCCGCGAACCTGCTTGCCGAGCTCGAGCGAAAAGCGGCCCACGAAGCGCTCGGCGAGCATGGCGACGTCCTCGCGCCGCTCGCGCAGGGCCGGCACTTGAATGCGAATGACGTTGAGCCGATAGTAGAGATCTTGTCTGAAGTTGCCCCCGCGCACCTCGCTCTCGACGTCGCGGTTGGTGGCAGCGAGCACGCGCACGTCGACGGGAACCTCGGCGCTCCCGCCGACGGCCCGCACCTTGCGCTCTTGGAGCACGCGCAGGAGCTTCACTTGGAGCGACGCCGGCAGCTCTCCGACTTCGTCGAGGAGCACCGTGCCGCCGTCGGCTTCGCGAAAGAGACCGAGGCTCGAGCGCTGCGCTCCCGTGAAGGCGCCCTTCTCGTGGCCGAAGAGCTCGCTCTCCATGAGCGCCTCGGGCAGCGCGCCGCAGTTGACCACGAGAAACGGCTTGCCGGCGCGTTCGCTCTGGTCGTGCAGCGCCCGGGCGACGAGCTCTTTGCCCGTGCCGCTCTCACCGGTGATGAGCACCGTCGTGCGCGTGGAGGCGGCCTTGCGCACGATGTCGCCGAGGGTCTTGGCGGCCGCGCCCGAGCCGAACATTTCGCGTTTCTCGAGGTGCCGCACCTTCGCTCGCAGCTGCTCGTTTTCGGTGACAATCTGGCCCTTCTCCAGGGCTTTGCTGATGAGCGCGGCGATTTCGGCGTTGGCGAAAGGCTTGGTGATGAAATCGTAGGCGCCGCGGCGCATCGCGTCGACGGCAGCCTCCACCGTGGAGTGCGCGGTCATCACCACGACTTGGGTCGCGGCGGCGCGTTCCTTGGCGTTCGTCAGCAGATCGAGGCCGGAACCGTCGGGCATCACCAGATCGGTGAGGACGACCGCGAACGGCGTGGGGCTCTGGCGCACGGCCTCGACGCCACCGCGAAACCCCGGTTGCAAGACCACGTCGAAACCTTCGCGTCGCAACAGTATCGATAGCGTTTGGCGCAGGCTCGGTTCGTCGTCGACGACCAAAATCCGCGGCTGTTTCGGCGGAATGGAGGGCATCTCAAAAAGGTATCACGGCGGGCACACTCAAAGGGACGAGCGCAGGATGCGCGCGTGCGCGGCGAACGTCAGCGCCTCGAGCGCGCGCCCAGCGTCGAGTTGGGCTCCCGCGCGTGCTTCACGAACGAGCGCGCGAAATCCGAGATACTGACGCCCGTCGAGCCCGAGCAGGAGCGGTACGGTCGCGGCATCGCGCGGCGCCTCGGCCGAGCCGAAGAGCCCCGCGGCGCTCGCCAACACGCGGGCCACGAGCGCGTCGCAGAGCTCGATGGCGCGGGCGTAGCGCCGGCCGGCGATGGCGCCCTCGACCTCGCGCACCGATTCTCGCTCGGACTCGGGCCACAGCTCGGCAACGCTGAAGACGCTCGCCGGCTCGTGCCGGAGGAGGGCGCGCGCCGCCACCTCACCGGGCGCCTCGGCGCCGCGATCGCGTGGGGCCGCCCCGGGGGGAAGCGTGAGCTTTCGCTCGGAATCGGAGGGCGGAACGGTGAGGCTCGCGATGACCGAAGGGGGCTCTGCGCCAAACCCCGACGGATCGGCGTTGCGAAGCGCCTCGCTGAGACCGCCTTCGATGGCCTCGAGGTCGGCGGAGATGTGCCGTTCGCCGGGCGGAATGCTCGACTCGAACGCGGCGACCACGAGCTTCGTGATCGCTTCGAGCGACTGGTAGACGCCGTCGCCCCGCGTGGCGACCGTTCCGAACGACGGCGCCTTGTGGAGATTCAGCATGTGATCGAGCTCTTCGAGCGGCAATACGTCGCCGCAGTCGCGCTTGTTGTGCTGGACGATGTGAGGGACGTTGCCGAGCGAGCGCCCGTGCTCCAGGAGGTTTTCGCGCAGGTTCTCGAGCGTCTCGAGGTTCGAGTCGACGCGCCCGGCCTGCGAATCGGACACGAACACGAGCCCGTCGGCGCCCGTGAGCACCAACTTGCGCGTGGCGTTGTAATAGACCTGGCCGGGCACCGTGAAGAGCTGGAGCCGCACGCCCATGCCGCGCACCTTCGGCAGGCGAATGGGCAGAAAGTCGAAATAAAGCGTGCGGTCGACCGGCGTAGCGAGCGACACCATCTTGCCGCGATGCTCGGTCTTGGTCGTGGCATGGATGTGCTGGAGGGTCGTGGTTTTCCCGCTCAGGCCGGGCCCGTAGTAAACGACCTTGAAAACGAGCTCTTTGGCCAGCGAATTGACGGACGCCATCGGAAGACGAGACTATCACCGTCCCCTCACGCCTGCGGCAGATCCTCGCGCCTGCCACGGATCCTCACGTTCGCGGACGACGGCAAAGGCCGGTTTGCCGAACCACAAGCGGCGCGGAGCCTCCTCGTCGCCAACGAGAGCTGGCGCGACCGCTCGGACACGCTTATACTTCTCGAGCTTTCGTAGGACGCACAAAAGGACCCACCGCCCATGATCTCGATCACCGAAAACGCCGCCGCCAAGGTCAAAGAAATCGCCGACGCCGAGGCCCTCCAAGGGCAAGGCTTGCGGCTCCGTGTGGTGGGCGGTGGTTGCTCGGGCTTCAGCTACGACCTCTACTTCGAAGACAAGCCTACCGACATGGACGAGACGTTCGAAGCGAACGGCGTCAACCTCTACATCGATCCGCTGAGCTTTCAGTACCTCGACGGTACCGAGATCGACTACGTCGAAGGGCTCCAGGGTTCCGGGTTCAAGTTCAACAACCCGAACGTCAAGGGGACGTGCGGGTGCGGTAGCAGCTTTTCGGCGTAGCAGCCGCTCGTTCGGGGCAGCGCGAGCGTCCCGTACGGACGCCGTGCGGCACGTAAGCGCGGTGTTGGATCGTCAGTTCGAGCGGCGCGACCGGATGGCGTGCCGGCGCATCCAACCTTTCAGAACGCAGGCCCTTTTTGAGGCCCGCGGCTGGAGGATTCGTGACGCACCAAACGTTCGGCGAGCGGGGAACACCGGCCTCGAGCCACGCCGAGAGCCATTCCGCGTTGTCCCGGTACATCACCCTCGTCAAAGACATTCCCGAGCTCACCCGCGAAGACGAAGGAGAGCTCGCGTCCAAGTGGCTAAAAGACGGCGACCGCGACGCGGCCGCCAAGCTGGTCAATGCGAATCTGCGCTACGTCGTGGCCATCGCGCTCACCTATCGTCGCTACGGCCTCAGCCTCGCGGACCTCGTGGCGGAGGGAAACTTCGGTATCGTCCACGCCCTTCGCAAGTTCGACCCCGAGCGCGGGACCCGTTTCGTGACCTACGCCGCTTATTGGATCAGGGCCTATATCCTGAATTTCGTCATTCGCTCGTGGAGCCTCGTCGGAGTCGGCTCGGGGCCGCTCCGCTCGAAGCTCTTTTTCCGGTTGCGGCGCGAGCGCGCCCGCATCGCGAGCCTCGTCGGCGAGGGCGACGCTGGGACCGAGCTTTTGGCCGAACGGTTCGGCGCGCCGGCCGAGAAGGTGTTGTCGATGGCGCGCCGCCTCGAGGCGCGCGACCTCTCGCTCGACACCAAGGTCTTCGACGACGGGCAAACGACGCTCGTCGACACGCTCGAGTCCGGTACGCAGTCACAAGAAGAACGCTTCGCCGCCACCGAAGAGCGGATGCATCTCAAGGATCGGCTTCGCGCCGCGATCGAGGCGCTCGATCCGCGTGAGCGTTACATCGTCGAAGCCCGCATGATGGCCGACGAAGAGGACGAGCTCTCCCTCGCCGAGATCGGACGTCGGCTCGGGGTCTCGCGCGAGCGGGCGCGCCAGTTGGAGAGCCGAGTCAAAAAGAAGCTGAAGGCCCAGCTCTCGTCGGCCAACGAAAACCATCCCGTCGGAGACGACCGCGCGGCCTGAAGGTGGAGCCGAGAAGCGGAGGCGATCGGCGCCTTCGCTTCTTGGCAGGTCGACGTCCATGACCTATCCTCCCGGCGTCGCAGGAGATCAGGCAATCGCCGGCGCGCGGCGTGGCTTCGGCCGCGCTCGTGCGCGGGAGGAAAGTCCGAGCTCCAGAGAGCAAGGTGCCGGGTAACGCCCGGTGAGGGTGACCTCGAGGAGAGTGCCACAGAAAAAAAACCGCCTCGCCACGCTGCAAGGCGGCACGAGGTAAGGGTGAAATGGCGGGGTAAGAGCCCACCGCGCGCCTGGTAACAGGCACGGCAAGGCAAACCCCACCTGGAGCAAGGCCGCATAGGTGGACGCGGTCAGGCGGCGTTAGTCGCTCGATTCAAGGGTTGCTCGCCCCAAGTCCACGGGTTGGCTGCTGGACGCGTCCGGTAACGGCCGCGCTAGAGGAATGATTGCTGCTCGTTCGAGGGCGACCGCGAACGAGGACAGAACTCGGCTTACGATCGCCTGTGACCACGAAGCCCCGGTTGCCTTTCGAGGCGCCGGGGCTCCGTGCTTTTCGGGTGCGGACTGACTATTGGGCGGCGAAGACGAAGGGAACGTTGAACTGAGCGCCATCGGACGGCGGGAATTTCCAGTTCCTGACTTGCCCTTGGACGCAACTCGAGAGACCCGGATAGCCGTCTGCGCCCGATGCCGTAGCGCTCTGAACGCTGCCCGAAGCGGCAACGTTGACGTTGACCACGACGCGAGCGCTCGAAGGCGAGTTGGGAGCCTTGCCTGCGAGAGCGCTCTCCCAACATTGCCGCTTGATGAAGGCACGATGGCTCTGCACAACACGCTCGATGTCGGCCTGGGCCAGCGAACCGCCGCCTCCCCCGGGCGATCCGGGACCGGCGCTCGGCCCCGAAGGGCCACCCACGAGACCGCCGAGGCCCGTGAGGCTCGTGCTCAGCGGAGCCGCGGCTACGCCCGTGGACGTCGTCGGCTCGGCCGGCTTGGTGGCGCCTTTGCTCGGACCGGCCTTGGTCACGACGCCGGGTGCGACCTCGATGGGGCCAACCGACGTGACGCCTTCGCCTTCGCCTGCCGCGGTTGGCACCGGCGGCGCTGGGACCATCACCGAAACGATTTGCACCGTGGGCTTGGCGTTCGTCTTGGGGAGCAAGAAGATCATCGCCGCGACGCCAACCAGCACGCCGCCGAGGGCGACGACAATCCACAGCGCAGGATGGGCGCGCCGGCTCTCGGCGAGCCGCATTCCGATCGAATGCCGAACCTCGGACGGGCCTTCGACGACACCAGGGATGATAATCTTGGGCTCGGGCAGCGGCGTCGCCATCGGCGCGGGCGGCTTGGTGCTCTCGAACCTGACCTCTTCCTCGAAGGGATCTTCGAGACCGTCGATCTTTTCGGCGGTGGCCTGGCGCGACGTGATGGCAACCACGTTG
>DATEMX010000665.1:0-10805 GCA_035275365.1 Polyangiaceae bacterium
AGCAGTGAACCCCACAATGCTTGCAAAAGAACCGGCGGCTGATCTTGGCGGCCCACTCGTACGACGAAAGGCTCTCCTCGCCTGTTAGGAGACGAAATGCGGTCGGCTTCACGATGGCCCCCGTCTGCGCGATTTTCGTGCAAATGCTGCAGTTGCAGCGACCGGCTCCCTTGCTCCAATCGATGTCGGCCTCGAACCGAACCGCGCCACAATGGCAGCCTCCGGCGCACTTGCTCGTTCCGACCTTCTCGCTCGCCTGCCCTGCCTCGGTGTCGTTCATTTGCGATCCTCCTTGGTTCGACGTCGGAGCACGAGAGTAGTCACGCAATTTGACAGCTTCATGTCAGCTATCGCTGCTCGGCCACGGTCCGCGTCGACGTCGAAGTTGTCTCGACAACTTGACAGGCTGCGTGTACGTTCTGTCTCCGTGCTCAACGCCGCGTCTCCCCTGCCCCTCTATCACCAGCTCGCCGAGCTCCTGGGCCGGCAGATCGCGGAGGGTGACCTCGCGCCGGGGGCGCGAATTCCCTCCGAGCCCGAGCTCGCGCGTGAGCACGGTATCGGGCGCCCCACCGTGCGCCAAGCCACCGAGCTCCTGGTGCAGCGGGGCCTCATCGAGCGGCGGCGCGGCTCCGGCACCTACGTCCGCCAGGCGTCGCCGCGCGTCGATCTGTTCTCGCTGGCCGGCACGCTCACAAGCTTCGCCGAGCGCGGGCTCTCGCTCGACACCCGCACCGTAAAGCGACTGAAGCGCGGCGTCGTGCCCGCCGATCCGGAGAACCCCTTCTCGGAGCGAGAGGCTTACAACGTCGTGCGCGTGTCCGCCGCGCTGGGCGCCCCCGTGCTCCTCGAGAAGATCTTCCTCGACCCCGCCGTCTTTCGCGATCTGCACCGCTTCTCGTTCGGCTCCGTTTCGCTCTCGCGCCTGGTCGAGGAGCACTATCACCTGCGCCCGTCGAAGGCCGAGCAGGCGTTTCGCGCCGCCCTGCCTACCCCCGAGACGAGGCGCCTCCTCGCGCTTGCCCCCGGCGAAGCGCTCTTGGTCGTCAAGCGAACGCTCGATTTTCCCGGCGCGCCACGCGCCGTCTTCGCCGAGCTCCATTGCCGCACCGATCGCATCACGTTTTCGCAGACCATCGACGATCGTCGAGGAGAGCTCCCACATGAGTGAACCGATTCGGGCCACGCGCGGATACTTCGAGGGCTTCGGCGGCGCTTTCGTCCCCGAAATCCTGCAGGCCACCTTCGATCAATTGAACCACGCGTTCGAAGCGGCGCGGAGCGATCCCTCGTTTTGGCTGGAGTACGAGCGCCTGATGAGCACCTACTCGTGCCGCCCCACGCCGCTCACGTTCGCGGAAAATCTCACGCGGCACTTCGGCGGCGCCCGCATCTACGTCAAACGCGAAGACCTGAACCACACCGGCGCCCACAAAGCCAACAACGTCATGGGCCAGGGTCTCCTCGTGAAGCGCATGGGAAAGCGGCGCGTCATCGCCGAAACGGGCGCGGGCCAGCACGGCGTAGCGACGGCCACGATGGCCGCCAAGTTCGGGTTCGACTGCACCATCTACATGGGCGAGGTCGACGTCGCCCGGCAACGCCCCAACGTGTTTTGGATGGAACAGCTCGGCGCCAAAGTCATTCCGGTGACCGAAGGATCGCGCACGTTGAAAGACGCCATCAACGAGGCGTTTCGGGACTGGGTCTCGAACATGGACGACACCCACTACGTGCTCGGCACCGCTTGCGGCCCCCATCCCTTTCCGGAGATGGTCACCTATTTTCAGTCGATCATCGGACGCGAGGCGCGCGAGCAAATCTCGAGGGCTACGGGGAAGCTGCCCAAGCGGGTCTACGCTTGCGTGGGGGGTGGCTCCAACGCGATGGGCATCTTCAGCGGCTTCTTGGACGACCCCGGCGTCGAGCTCGTGGGCGTCGAAGCCGGCGGGAGAGGCGTCGAGAGCGGTCAGCACGCGGCTCGCCTCGCCAGCAAAGACGGCTCGATCGGCGTGGCCCAAGGCTACAAGACCTACTTCTTGCAAAACGGCGACGGCCAAATGAACGACACCCACAGCGTCGCGGCGGGTCTCGACTACGTCGGTGTATCGCCGATTTTGGCGCACTTTCACGCGAGAGGGCGAGCGCGCTTCGAGGCGGCCACCGACGCCGAAGTCGTCCGTGCGCTGAAGCTCACCGTTCGAAAAGAAGGCCTCATTCCGGCGCTCGAGTCGTCGCACGCGTTCGCGACCGCGTTCGCCGAGGCGCCGTCGCTTTCGGCCGACGACGTCGTGCTCATCAACCAGTCGGGCCGCGGCGACAAAGACGTTTTCACGATCGCTGACGCCATCGGCGATCCCGAGTGGAAGGCCTTCATCGTCAAAAAGGCGGAGGAATACAAGAAGGCGGAGAAATACCGTGCCTGACCGAGAGCGCAGCGAACCGCCGAGCCAGCTCGAAACCTATCTGCGCGGGAGGCTCCGAGAGCGCGACCTGCTCTTGATGACGCACATCGTCATCGGCTACCCCGATCTCGACGCGAGCCTTCGCCTCGTCGAGCAGATGGTCGCCGCCGGGGTCGATCTGATGGAACTCCAGATACCGTTCTCCGAACCCATCGCCGACGGCCCGGTGATCCTGCGAGCCAACCAAGAAGCGCTCCTTCGCGGCGCGACCGTCGAGCGCGCGTTCGACTTCGCGGGCGAAGTCACGCGGAGGTTCGACATCCCGTTTCTCTTCATGACCTACTACAACATCCTCTTTCGACGAGGCGTCGCCAAGTTCGTCGACGACATGAGCGAACGCGGCCTCTCGGGCGCGATCGTCCCCGATCTGCCGCCCGAGGAGGCGGGCGAGTACCTTCGCGCCATGCACGCGAGAAATCGAGATCCCATCTTCATCTTCTCTCCCAACACGGCCGACGACCGCCTCCGCACCCTCGGCGCCACGGGGCGCGGCTTCGTCTATGCGGTCGCGCGCAAAGGCGTCACCGGCAGCCACACGCAGTTCTCCGACGAGCTCACGAGTTACCTCGCGCGCGCGCGCGCGGCCACCGATCTCCCGTTGGCCGTCGGCTTCGGCGTGAAAGAGAAGAGCGACGCCGACTTCTTGCGCGGCAAAGCCGACATCGCGGTGGTCGGCAGCGAGACGCTCCGCGTGCTCGACACCCAAGGCATCGCGCGCGTGAGGCCTTTTCTCGAGTCACTGCGCACCTGATAGCCTGCTGGCGGAGGCTGGCCGCGAGGTGGAGCTCATTCCGAGGTCGCTCGGCGAAGGCGCGTTCGACGAGGTCTCCTGCTGCCTAAGGCCTCGAGCTCAGCCCGCGGGGCGCGGGGAAACTTCGCCGTAGTTGGCGACGGCTTCGTAGCGCAAGACACGCGTGCACGGGCTCGGCCCCAAGACGCCGTAGCACTTGTCCTCGCCCTGAAACGCCGTCTTGCGTCCGACGAGGCCTCTCATGACGGAGTCGGTGACGTCATGCCCGCCTTCTTTGCAATTCGGATCGCTGCAACCGATGAGAAAGAGCGCGGGCGCTCGCCCGACGACGACGTGTCGTACGTGCTTGGGCTGCGCCACGCTGCTCGCCGAGCTGTCTTGGATACTCAGCGACAAGCTCACGAGATCCGGCACCTTCTCCGAGAGTCGCGGCGCCTCGTCTTCACGGATGCGTCGCTCCTCCGCTCGCTGCGCCGCTGCACTCTGTCTGCCTAGGTTCGACATGCCTTCTCTCCCACCTTGCCTTGGCGAAGCTAGCACGGTGCTCCCGTCGGTGCCGTGGTCCCTTCCTGCGCTCTCACTCCGACTTGTGCCCAGCACCCCGAACGGAGGTTCTAGGCCGCTCTTTTCGCGAGCATGTCACTTCACACGAACGTCACCCGGCCCTCCGAACCTTCATGCCTCCGAGCGTCGAGTCTCCGCGCGTCGAGCCTCCGACGTCGCGACTCCGTGCCTCCGTGCCTCGTACGCAGGTGACCGGGGCGTAGCGTGGTCGCGTGGCGCCCCCTCTTGGGAGCACCGGCGGCGCGGGATCCGCCCATTTCGAGGGAGATCTCATCAATTCGCACGATGTGCCTTTGCTTGCCAGCCGGGGCGTGCCATATTGCGCGCGTACTATTGTCGTGTCCGTATCGATCTCGAGGCCGCTGGTGGGGTGGGTCGAGCGCACGGGCAGGCCAAACGCCGCGCGGGACAGGTAGTCCCCGGCATTCACATCTCGAGGTCGAATCATGACTGATTCTCTACAAAACGCGCGAAAACGCGGCGCGCACGAGCGAACGATTCGCACCGTCGTCGATTTTGCCAACGAGGTCCGCATTCACCTGCAAAATGCCCAGGTCATCTTCGGAAGCGTGGCCAACGTGCCAAAGAGCGAAAACGGTTCGTTTTGCATCCGCCCGTGGGGCCTGACTTCGTCGATGGCCATTCAGTTCGACGACGTTTCGCTCGCCGCGCCCGTCAAGCAAATGGGCTGGGAGAAGCACCGCGCCATCGCCGCCGCACAACAGGCGGGTATCTTCAGCGCGTCCACGGGCGTCCCCCCCCGACAGCCCGTAGCGAACGCGAATGCGAACGCGCAAAAAATATGAATCTCGAAAGGCTGGCAACGCTGCGAGGTGAAGCTTGGGCGAGGCGCGTGCTTCGTCAGACTGCCGCCGCCCGATCAGACGGATCCGAGCGTGTCACCGGGCACGGCGACGCGCCGGCGTGGCCGGGCAACTTGGCCGAAGCGCGAAGGCTCGCGGAGGCGCTCGGCAAACCGACGCTCCTCGAACGGCTCGCCGAAATCATCCAAGAGCGCGCGTCGGCGACGTGGCGCACGCTCGCGAATACCTGACGTCGTCGCGTCGAGCACGGAGGCTCACGCCACACCTCTCGGCGCATTCGTCAATCCGGCCGCGGCCCCGAGGGGAGCCGCGTCTCCGGCAGCGAGGGAACATCCCCTCTATCCGCCGATCTCATTTCGCAGAGCGCCAGCAAGAACGAGAGCGTCGACTCGGCGCCTTGATTTTCGTTCACCCGATCGGCGTGGAGCCCGTCGCGGCAACCACCCGTCGTGGCGTCGTAGAGCGCCTGCTGGAGCTGATTCTGCCCGAGAAACCAGCTGAAGGCGCGGCGCGCGTAGTCGAGCCATCGCTCTTCGCCCGTGACCCGCCGCGACTCGATGCAAGCCGAGACCATGGCGTGGGCTTCGACGGGCTGCTGGTCGAACGGGGCCTTCGTCTGGCCGCGAACGTAAAATCCGTTCGAACCGACGGGAGCAAAATAGCCGTCGCCTGTGGCCTGAACGGACACGAGCCACTCGAGCGATCGGAGCGCCACGGCCGTCATGTCCGCGCGGCCCATACGCGCCCCCGACACGAGGAGCGCGTGCGAAAGACGCGGGTTGCAATACGTAAGGCTATCTTCGAACCACGGCCAATCGACCTTGCTGGTTCGATGGAAGAGATCCAACAGCTTCTCGGCGAGATCTCGGCGCAGCGCTTCGACGTTGCTGTCGCCGTTGAAGGCTTTCAGATACTCGTCGATGCCGAGCAGCCCAAAGGCCCACGAGCGCGGGCTCTTGAAGGCGCTCACAACTGGCAGCGCGCCGTGGAAGAGATCGCCGCCGAGGCTCTGCTTACCCGGATCGGTCGAGCGTCCCACGAGGGTACCGAGTGCCCAGAGCGCGCGACCGTGGCTGTCTTCCGACCCGGCCTCCTCGGTCCACCGGCGACCGTAGGTCATGAAATTTCGGAACCGGCCGACGTTCGGATTGAAGGCGTGCTTGACGAAAGCAAGGTAGCGCGACGCCAGCGTCCGCACGGCCTTTTGGTCTTCTGACCCTGCCTCTTCGACGAGCGCCATGAGCAAGAGCGCCCGCGCGTTGTCGTCGATGCAATAGCCGTCGTCGTACGAAGGAACGGTGAAGGCAGCGTGTTGGAGGAGGCCCGTGTTGTCGGTCATGAGTTCGAGGTGCTCGAGGTTCAGCTCGGGGAGCTCGGCGGGGCGCTTGGCGAGCGTTTTGGCTTGGAACGCCACGCGAAGGCGGGTCGCGTGATCGGCGCGGGCTCTCTCGAAGGCGCGTACGTAGCTCTGCGCCACGGCCGGCCACTTCATGTTACGACCGTGCTCCGCGGCTCGCTTGCTGAAGCCGAGACGTTTCTCGTCGCTCGCGAGAAGATCGATGACTTCGCGGCCGATCGCTTCCGGGTCCCGCCAAGGCACGAGAATGCCGCGATCGTCGGCCAAGAGCTCGCGCGCGTACCAATAGGGCGTCGAGATCACGGCCCGCCCCGAGCCGACCGCGTAGGCGAGCGTACCCGAGGTGATCTGCTCGGCCTTGAGGTACGGCGTAACGTAGATGTCCGCCGCGGAGAGGAAGTCGGTGAGCTCGCCCTGGCTCACGAAGCGGTTGTGGAAGATCATGCTCGAATCGACGCCGAGTCGCTTGGCGCGGTTCTCCAGCATCAGCCGGTAGGTCTCTCCGTGCCGCTCTTTGACGTGCGGGTGCGTCGCCCCCAGCACGATGTAGACCGTCTGCGGAAACCGCTTCAGGATGGCCGGCAGCGCGTCGATGACGTGCTCGATGCCCTTGTCGGGAGACAAGAGACCGAAGGTCAAGATGACCGATTTTCCCTCTACGCCGAGTTGATCTTTGGTGCGGCTCGCCAGCGCGACGTTGGGGATCCCGTGTGGAATCAGGTCGATCTTGCTCTCGTCGACGCCGTGCACTTCGCGGAGAAGCCGGCCGCCGTGCTCGCTCATCACCACGAGCCGCTCCGAGAGTCGCGTGAGCTCGTCCATCGCGGCCCGCTGAAAAGAGTTCGGATCGGCGAGGATGGTGTGCAGCGTCGTAACGATGGGCATCCTCAGCTCGCGCAAGAGAGCGAGGACGTGATTGCCGGCCTTGCCGCCGAAGATGCCGTACTCGTGCTGAACGGAGAGCACGTCGACGCCATTGACGTTGAGAAAATCGGCCGCCCGCCGATACGACGCGAGATCGCTTTCGGCGATCTCGAAACGCACCCGCAAAGGATAGTCGTGGCGCTTGCCCGCGTCGTTCATGGCGAGCACGAAGCAATCGAGCTCGGAATACGCCTTGGCGACGGCGTCGCTCAGATCTGCGGTGAACGTAGCAATGCCGCACTGTCGGGGCACGTGATTGCCGAGCATCGCGACCTTGCGAATCATGGTTTCGTCTTGGATGGGTCCTCCAGCCGAGCGCGGGGATCGGAACTCTGCGCGTAAAGCCGCCACGCCCGACGACCGAAACACGAAAACCAGCGGTAGTATGCGCGCCACCGGCGCTTACTGCAACGATCGAACCTCGCCGACCGACGGACCAATGGCCCAGCCGGTGGGTTTGGCTGGCATCGTCACGCGCCAGGCGACGAGACGAGCGCGCCGAGGAGCTCGACCAACGAAATCGTCGCGACCCCTATGCCGCTATCGGAAAAGCCGTACGGCAGCACCAATTGGTCGCCCATGATGAGCCCACCGCACGTATAGAGCACGTTGGGAACGTACCCCTCGCGCTCCGAGGCGTCGGGCACCAGCAGAGGCTCCGCGAGCTGACCGATGATGCGCTCGGGGCGCTCCAAGTCCAAGAGCAGCGCGCCGAGCGTGTACCTCCGCATGGGTCCGACACCGTGAGTGAGCACGAGCCAACCTGCCTCCGTTTCAAGCGGCGATCCGCAGTTGCCCATGTGAAGGAGCTCCCACGGCCTTGTGGGACGGTAGAGCTCTGCGACGTCGTCCCAGAACCTCACGTCGCTCGAAGTGGCCAGGTGGAGATTCTCGCGATCTTTGCGCGACAGCATCGCATATTTGCCGGCGATCCTCCGCGGAAAGAGGGCCATCCCCTTATTTTGAGCGGCCGCGCCTTTCAACGTTCCGATCGTGAACGTCGCGAAGTCGTCTGTCTCGATGAGCTGGGGGACGATCTGAAAGCCGTCATAGGCCGTGTAGGTCGCGTAGTATTTGACCCCGCCGTCTTGCTCGACGAACCGGACGAAACGAGCGTCTTCCATGCCCCGCGTCTCGTTGGGCCCCGCCGGAAAGATCACCCGCTCGGAAATCCGGGAATCCGCCGGAAAAGTGGTGACGTAGCTCGATGAGGCCAGCACGCGAATGATCTTGACGGTCTCGAACGAGATCGCCTGCGGTGGCCCCGTTCGTTCGAGCGTGGCGAGCGACTGTTCGAGCTCGCTAAGGGTGAAAGAATTGGAAAGGGTCCCGAAGACCTTGGACGTCAGTTCGTTGGCGGCGCCGAGCTCGGCAAGCTTTTCGTAAAACAGGCGCTTGTCGTAGTGGCTGGGCGGCGCACGACGGCCCGAAACCAAGAACGATCCCGGCGGGTCGAACGTAAGCTCGCCTGTGGCATCGACGCGCCCCGTTCGAAATTCGATCGACGACAAATGGCCTTCGCCGACGGCGCGCAAGCTCATGACGAAACGCCGCTCGCCCGCACCGGCGTCGCTTTGATCGGGCGCGAGGACGATCGAAGGATTGAAGAGGGCCGCCGCCTCCACCGAGTATTCGTGGGTGAAATAGGCCCCGATGAGCCATCGCCGATCGCGGGAGACGTCGATCCCGTCCAGATGATGCGAAACGAGTTGGAAATGACGCTCCAAGATCTGGCGATAATCGCGATGGCGGAGCTCGAAGTCCGCGAGAATATCGGCGAGAAGCGCGCTCAGCTCGCCCTCGGGAATGGCCAGAATGCGCTCGATGAGGTGGGCCGCTCGCGACGGGCCTGACAAGATGACCTCGTCACCCGGCGAATAGGGCTTGGCCAGCACGCGCCGGGCGTCCGGCAAAAGCCTGTGCTGCGTGCGGCGCACTGCGATGGTAGGCATTTCGGTGGGGCGCCGGTCGATTCACCGGTGGATGAGCGAAGCGGCGAATTCAGATAAGCACGCGGTTCTCGAAAAAGCGACAGCCCATGCGACCGCCTCCGATTTCTCGCTACCTAGAGCGCGTGCTACCTTGCTGGCATGTGGCAAAAAGTGAGGATGGTCGTTCTTTGGTGCGGAGCGATCGGGGCCTTTGCGATCGTTGCGACCCAGAGCTCGACGCCGTCATGGCTGGCAGCTTCTTGGGTAGCTACGTGCGTGGGGTTGGCGCTGTGGGCCACCGTGATGTTTCAAGTTGCCCAGAAGCGGCAAAAGCGCTGGAACGCGGGCGACTACGAGAACGAATGACCTTCGGGCTGGTTTTCTTTTCATCGCCCCAAATCGGCCCGTTTCAGCTTCGAAAATCGGCTCGTCCCCTCCACCTGCGAAACGAGAATCGAAGCGTCGTCGTAGCTGACCGAGAGCGTCGCTTGGCGAACTTTTCGAACGACGGCTTCGATCGAAGCGTCGCTCCTGTAGTGATATTGCCCTTTGGGAAGCGCGAACGTTTTGCCGTCGGCACGCTTGATCACGCGCTTGAATTTGCGCTTGGTCATGGCTTCGTGGAGCGGCAAATAGTCTCTAACGCCGTGCAGCTCGACGTTGACGATGAACTTGAGCATTCGCGGATGATAGTGGGATGTTCGATTCTTTCCTAGAACTACCGCTGCAGCCTTCGGCGGGTGCACTTCGCCACGGTCGGCCTTCGGACGAACCCCGGAGGTTCACCTCTGGCGATTCCGACAGGCCTCGAACGCAACCCAACGCAACTTGCGATGCCGCTTGCCAAGTTGTTTTTTCGGCACCGAGAGCCATCCAGGCGCGCGAGCATGATTTGTCACGGTCGGTTTGTTTCATGTTGCTGTCGGCGTTGGCCGCGAACGCTGGCCGGCGGGCTCTCGATCGGGTTGCCGAGAATCGACGGTAGACGCGCGGGTTCCGTGCTAGCTTGTCCGAATCGTGATGCGCGCAAAGGATCCCATTCTGTACTGCGTGCCCGACGAGTTCGAGGTTGCGGCTCATTTTTGGAACGGAGCGTCGGGGCTCTCTTGCCGACCTCCCAAGGGAACAGTCAGCGTGGCTCGCGCTTCGTGCCCGCGACACAGCAGCGACACACACCCTTCAATCGCGCGAACGCGCAAGTGACGGTCCGTGTCGTTCGGCGTGAGGCGGTTCGCCGAGCAGCCGACGAGTTGCCGGACCCCGACTTGCACGGGGCCGAGCTCTTCGAGACCCGGGCAATCGAGCCAGGAGAGACCTCACCCCAACCGATTTCGTTCACGCGAACGGCGACATCCGGAAAGATACGCCGTTCCCTTTGGGTATTCGAGGGTTTGCTCAACGTCGAAGCTTTCGAACAAAAGAACTTCGCGGCCATCGACAAACACTATCAAAGGCCCAAAGCAGAAAAGCACGACCTCTCCGAATGGCTCCGCGCCGAGCTCGGACCCCGCTGCGAGATGATCCAGGTGGCCAACTACGACACCACCGAACACGGGCAGCGCGTGCGAGCCTACTTCCGCTGACGCTCGGGCGATCGCCGCGCGATCTCAATGAGCGTGTTCGCGATTCGCGATTCGCGAACACGCTCCGCATCGAGCGAAGCGAGCCCCGAAGAAAAGGCGAGCTTCGCGCTATTTTCGGGCGTGCCGGCGGGTGTGGAGCTCGGAGAGCCAGGGTTCGATCAGCGTGAGGACGAGCGCCGCGAAGGCAGCGAGACTGGCGATGACGATTGGTGCACTGATCATAGAGGCAATGGTTCCTGGTTGACGACCTCGAGATCGCCAAGGTGATTGTCGTTGGCCGCCGCAGCTGGCGGCGCGCGGTGCAACACGACTCGCGTCGTTGCTGAATGCAAAGGTGACCCCGAGAAATCGCCCGCCATTTGCGCCGCCGAGATGCTTCGTTGCTGTTTCCAAAGCATCACCTTGA
>DATEMX010000666.1:0-5607 GCA_035275365.1 Polyangiaceae bacterium
CGCGAGCGGCGGCCGTGCGAGGGCTCCGGGCGATCCAGGCAGCGCAGGGCGCGGCGGACTTGGCTTGGCCATGGCACCGGCCGGCGGCGCGTTCACGACAGGCTTGGGACCGTTGTCGGGGGGAGTGGCTGGCACGGGCACAGGCTTAGAAGGTTCGGGCTTCAACGGCAACTGCCGACCATCGGGCGAGCCCACACCCACGGCGGGCTTTCCAAGCGGCGATCGTGGAAAAGGTGGCGACGGGGGCAAGACGACTGAAAGGAACGGCGGGATCACGAGACCCCTTGAGCGAGGGAGGCATCTTTCGTCCCTCGCGCAGAGCCACCCCCTTCCGGGCGAAGCCGTCGGAAACACCCAGTTCGGACCGAACGAGCCGCCACCCCTTCGCCGCTCGAGCCTAAGAGCACCTGTTCGGTCAGTCCTTGAGTTGGCGTATGCCCGCTCCGACGATCGATCTGGTGGCGAGAAATCTGCGACAGTGGTGTTAGACCGGTGTAAAGACCCCCAACATGTCGTCCACCGAGACCGGTCCGTTGAAGCGCACGCCGCTGTACGACGAACACAAGCTCCGAGGCGCGCGCATCGTTCCGTTCGCCGGCTGGGAAATGCCAGTGCAATACGCGGGGATCGCGGCCGAGCACCGCGCCGTTCGCTCGGCTGCCGGGCTCTTCGACGTCTCGCACATGGGCGAGATCGAGCTGTCGGGCGAGCACGCAGCGGCCGTGGTCGACTACGTCGTTACGGGCGACGCCGCCGGGCTCGAGGACGGAAAAGCACTCTATACGTGCGCCTGCAACGAGGCCGGCACGCTCCTCGACGATCTCATCGTGTACCGCCACGCGCGCGACGCCTTCCTCGTCGTCTGCAACGCCGGTAACCGCGACAAGATCAGCGCCCACCTGGCCAAGGCCGCGAAAGATCACTGCGAGTTCCACGATCGGTCCGACGAAGTCGCGCTTCTTGCTCTGCAGGGCCCTCGTGCGATCGAGATCTTGTCACGCGCGGGCAAGGACGCGGCAGCCTGCGCCGAGCTCGGGAGCTTTCGCTTTCGCGACGCCGTCGTCGCCAACGTCCACTCCACCGTGGCGCGCACAGGCTACACAGGCGAAGACGGCGTCGAAATTTTCTGCGCGTCGAGCGACGCCCCCCACCTCTGGCGCACCCTCCTCGAGCTCGGCAAAGACCTGGGCATCGAGCCCATCGGCCTCGGTGCGCGCGACACGCTGCGCCTCGAGTCTCGCCTCGCGCTCTACGGAAACGACATCGACGAGACCACCAACCCGCTCGAGGCGGGCCTCGGCTGGATCGTCAAGCTCGGCAAACCCATGTTCATCGGCAAGGAAGCGCTCGTGCGCGTCGAGCGCCAAGGTCTCACGCGCAAGCTGGTCGGCTTCGAGATGACAGGCCGCGGCGTTGCTCGCCACGGCTATCCGCTGCTGAACGTCGAAGGCGAGACCGTCGGCGTGTGCACGAGCGGTGGACCGTCGCCGACGTTGAACAAGAGCATCGGCCTCGGTTACCTCCCCGTCGCGCTCGCCCAGGTAGGGACGACGTTCCAGGTCGACTGCAGGGGCAAGGCGATCAGCGCCGTGGTGGTCAAGACTCCCTTTTACAAACGGAAGAAAACCTCGCAAGGAGCAGCATGAGCGACAAGTTCGACGTTCGAGACGGTCTTCTCTACACCAAGGATCACGAGTGGGCCGCCGCCAAAGACGACGGGCTGGAGGTCGGCATCACGGCTTACGCCGTCGATCAACTCGGCGACATCACCCTCGTCAACCTCGACGTGAAGGTCGGCGATACCGTCCAGGCGGGCAAGGCCTTCGGCACCATCGAGTCGGTCAAGACGCTGAGCGATCTCTTCTCGCCCGTGAGCGGCAAGGTCGCCAAGGTCAACGCTGCGCTCGAGAGCGCGCCCGAGCTCGTCAACGAAGATTGCTATGGCAAAGGGTGGATGGTGTTCATCACGCCGAGCACCCCTTCCGAGAAGGACGCACTCCTGTCGCCCTCCGCTTACGGCGACTTCTTGAAAACCGCCGCCCACTAAGAACACCGATCAGCTTACGCCGCGCGGCATTCTAGCTCGTTTTGTGTCGGGGCTTCGCCCGCCCGCCAGAGCATCCGGAACAGGCCCAGCCCCAAAACGCACCACTCTTCCGATACTCTTTCTGCTTATCCCGCTTGTATCAAACCTGATTGTCGCTCTAGCAAGGCCGAGAATGCGTTACCTACCGCACACCCAAGACGAGATCGCGGCGATGCTCGCGAAGATCGGCAAGACGTCGATCGACCAGCTCTTCGAGCAAATTCCGGAAGAGGTTCGCCTCGCCCGCCCCCTCGCCATCGACGCACCGCTCGACGAGCCCACGCTCATGCAGCATTTGGACGAGCTCTCGCGCAAGAACCGCGGCGCCGAGCTCTTGAGCTTTCTCGGTGCCGGCGCGTACGACCACCCCATCTCGCCCGCCGTCGATCAGCTCCTTTTGCGCAGCGAATTTTACACGGCCTACACGCCCTACCAGCCCGAAGTGGCGCAAGGAACGCTGCAAGCCATCTTCGAGTTCCAAACGATCGTGAGTGAGCTCTTTGGTCTGCCCGTAGCCAACGCTTCGATGTACGACGGCGCCAGCGCCGCGGCCGAAGCGGTGCTCATGGCCAAGCGCCTCACCAAGCGCGAGCGCGTCCTCGTTTCGTCGGGCATTCACCCGCATTACCGCGCCACCATCGACACGTATTTGCAGGGCATCGGCCCGGGCAAAGAGGCGATCGGCGCACTCCCCCTCGGCGACGACGGTCGCTCCAACTTGGGTGCGCTCGAGGAGCTCGCCAGCGAAGAGCTCGCCGCCGTCGTCATCGGATACCCCAATTTCTACGGTTGCGTCACCGAGGTCCGCAAGCTGGCGGAGATCGCGCATCGCCACGGCGCGCTTCTCATCACGGTGACCCAAGAGCCCTTCGCGCTCTCGGTCTTGGAATCGCCCGGAGAGCTCGGCGCCGACATCGCCGTCGGCGAAGGACAAGCACTAGGTATCCCCTTGCAATTCGGTGGCCCGTACGCCGGCCTCTTCGCGTGCCGCGACGGACGCGATTTCCTGCAGCAGATCCCGGGGCGCCTGGCCGGCGAGACCGTCGACAAGAACGGCGAGCGGGGCTACGTGCTCACCCTGTCGACCCGCGAGCAGCACATTCGCCGCGAACGCGCGACCAGCAACATTTGTACGAACACCGGCTTGTGCGCGCTCGCCATCACGATCCGGATGTGCATGCTGGGCAAGCAAGGCTTCCTCGAGGCGGGTAGGCAGTGCCTCGCGAAGGCCGAATACCTGAAGTCCAAAGTTCGCCCCTTGCCCGGCTATTCGCTGGTGTATCCGAACACGCCCACCTTCAACGAGTTCGCGCTTCGCGTTCGAGGCAACAGCGCCGGGCGCGTGGTCGATCTCTTGGAGCCCAAGGGGTTTTTGGCAGGGCTCGACCTCGGCCGCGTCGATCCGAGACGCGCCGACCAGCTCCTCGTCGCAGTCACCGAGCGAGCCACCCGAGCCGATCTCGACGCGTTCGCGGCGGCCCTCGCCGCTATCTAACTGACCTGCAACGCCCTGCCACGGGATCCAGAGGGGGCAGCCGCCCCTTCGGGGCCGCCAAGCGCCGGCCCAAAGGGGCCCGGCTCGCCAAGCCCAGGGGATTTTTGGGATCAGAAATTCCTTGGTGTCATTGGCACGGCGTCTTTTGTCCTTCGATCCTTGGCATCTTGCCTGGCGCAAGCGGCTTGGCGGCGGCTGCGATCACCTCCACCTCAGCCCGTCGCAGCCAATAGTGCTTCCCGGAGCAGCCTGCCTCGAAGCCACGCCGAGAGCGACGACCGGTCGCGCGAATTGCGAGCCACAGCACCGAATCGTCACACGTCAACCACATGACGCCAGTCGTGGGCAATGCGGGTACCTATACCCCTACGCACCCCTACGTATAGCGACGATAAATTCAACGAATCGATTTATCGCTGTCAGCCGTCAGATTATTGACGTATCGTTTTCGTTATCGACCGTCGATCGCCAATTCTTTGACGGAGGAGAGAAACAAATGAAGAACCTTCAATCTGGTCCGCTTCACTCGACAGCCACCGCGTTGGGCACACGCGCGCACAACATCTGCTTTCTTCCCCTGCTGGCGTTTCTCGCGAGCGGGTGCGCTACCCAGATTTCCGAGCAGGCCGAAGTCGGCGTCGAGGAGGTGCAGCTTGCGGCGACAGCCGATAGCATGCTGGCCCCCAAGCTGAACCGGACCGGGTTCGCGCGTTCGGCAACGCCCACCAACACCGTCGATCAAACCAACCCATTTTTCGCTTCCCTCGGCACCAACGGGCGCTCGTGCGGATCGTGTCACCTGGCGGGTGAAGGATGGTCGATCACGCCTACGGGCGTGAAACTTCGGTTCTTGCTCACCGGCGGCACCGATCCCTTGTTCGCGCCTCATGACGGGGCCAACGCGCCGGCCCTCGACGTTTCGACCGTTCAGGCCAGGCGGGCGGCTTACAGTCTTTTGCTCGATCGAGCGGTCATCCGCGTCGGGCTTCCCGTCAAGCCGACGTCCGAGTTCGAGCTGGTGGCGGCCGATGATCCCTATGGACACGCCAGCGCCGCGCAACTGTCACTCTTTCGCAGGCCGCTGCCCACCACCAACCTGCGGTTTCTCTCGACGATCAACTGGGACGGCCGCAACACGGTCGCCGCCGCTCCGACCGATATTCACCTCGGTCTCAAGAATCAGTCCAACGGCGCGACGGTGAACCACGCTCAGGCCGCAGCGCCGATCGGCGACGCCGTTCGTGAGGCGATCGTCGCCTTCGAGACGACGCTGACGACGGCGCAGATCTTCGACTTCGGAGCGCTCGATTTGAGCGCTCGCGGCGCGAACGGGGGCCCTTGCCCGCTCTTGACGCAGCCCTTCGCGATCGGCGCGAACGCTCCGGGGCCGGGCTTCGATCCCAACGTCTTCACGGTATACGACGCGTGGACCGATCTACATCACCGGTTCAATAGCAAGAAACGGGAGCAGGTGGCCGATGGTCAACGGATCTTCAACACCCGCGCGTTTACCGTCGTGACCCCTGGTCGGTCGTTCGAGACCACCTGTTCGGGTTGCCACACGGTGCCGAACGTCGGCAGCCACTCCACCTTCAGGATGTTCGACGTGGGGATCAGCAAGCCGGAGCGACGCGCGGCCTCGGTCCCGTTGTACACCTTCCGAAACAAAGCAACCGGTGAGCTCGTGCAGACGACGGATCCAGGGCGCGCGCTCATCAGCGGTTTGTGGGCAGACATGAACAAGTTCAAGGTGCCCGGGCTGCGCGGACTCGCCGCGCGGGCGCCCTATTTTCACGACGGATCCGTCACATCATTGGCGGGCGTGGTCGCTCACTACGATCAGCACTTCAATATCGGATTTTCGACGGAAGAGAAGAGCAACCTCGAAGCATTTCTCGAAGCGCTCTAATAACGACGGCCCTAACACTACTGCTGCAGACCGTCACGGTCAGTCCTTGAGCTGGCGTATGCCCGCTCCGATGATCGATCGCAGTAGTGCTAGCTAAACAGCTGCGAGACGGATCGC
>DATEMX010000667.1:0-5911 GCA_035275365.1 Polyangiaceae bacterium
AGCCAGCCGACGACGATCCTCTCACGCTGCGCGAGCTCGTCGGGCTAACGCTCGAGAGCGAATGGCGTTACCCCGATTTGGTCGCGCCGCCCAAGTGGCCGGAAACGAACGGGAGCGGCATCGATGCGGCGCGCAAGATAACCGCGCCGAGGATGGCGATCGATCTAGCGAGCGCGGGGCGCATGCGCATCATCTTCGACTCGCGATCGCTACCCCTCGAGCAAAACGCCGAGATCCGCGCGCGCACCGATCGCTACGGGCACGTGCTCGTGTGGCCGAGCGGCTCGCAGTATCGCGTGCTCCCGCCAGGCGCGGTTCGAACTCTGTTCGGCGAACGACGCGTCGACGCGATTCCCTTGGTGAGGCCGCAATCTTCGGGCAAAAGCGATGGCGCCCGCCGCGCCGGCTATGCCACGAAAAAGTGGGAGCTCACGACGCGCACCGGCAAGCTCGTCCTCGAACAGGCCAAGATCCCCGGTGCGGGTGAGGGCGGTCCCCTCCTGTGCCGACTGCTGGCGGAGATCGTGGCCGTCGATCCTTCGGCCGCTCCGTGCCAAGCCGACGAGGTACCGCTGCGCGCTCAATATTCGTGGCCACAAGGCGGGAGTATCGTCTTCGAGACGAACCAGGTCCACGAAAAGTCGGAGTACTCGTCGAGCACCCTGCTCGTTCCGCCGCTTGGGGGCACCTTCATGCCAACCGGCTTGCCGCCCCACCCCATCGACACCTTCTTGTCGAAGGACGAGCTCGCAGCGTTCCGTCAGAAGCCGCTCGAGACAACGGGAACGCCGGCGCCAAGTGCTCCCGGCGAGGGTCTCTCGCTCTTCAACGGCACCGACGTCCTCCGCTATGCTTTCTTGGACTCGGTCCCCGTAGCGGCCGTGCTTCCCGGCAAAGAGGTGCGCGTCTCGGGTCCGCTGCGCGGGCGCTACCTCGTCCAGTGGCGCACATTCCTGGGTGACGCGGTCGAGCCCGCAGCGACTCTCGAGCTCCCGGCCCGCGCATCGCTAGGCGTCACCACCGACGGCGGTCGAAACCAATGACGGCGGCCGGGCCCGCGGTTCGCACTACTGCTGCAGATTTCTCGCGTGCCAGATCGCATCAAGCATCGTCATAGTCTGCGCTCGTGAAGCTGACTTCGCCGAGCCCGTTCGACATCATGCGCGCCTTGACGGCGTCGACCGCGATTTCCAAGACCTCGAGGCGCGTCGAGAGGGCGAAGAACTCCTCGTCGCTCGCCTCGGGGAGCTCGGCGAGCCGCGCTTCCACGGCATCGCGGTCCTCGTCGTCGAGCTGAAAGTGAGCGGTCGCTCCTTCCTCGTCGCCGTGCGTGATGGCGTCGTACGCCACGCCAAGGGGGTGAAAAGCCAAAAACACCGGTTCGAAGCGGAGCTCCCAATGCGTGGGGTCGTCGGAGACCGCTTCCCAAAAGCATCGCAGGTGGCGCCGCACGACCTCGCCGAAATACGCGCCCACCGCACGCGCCACGAGCCCAACGGCCTCGGGCTTCGCCACGAGCTCCTTGCGACGACCCGCAAGGTAATGGTCGAGCACCGGGAGGGTTTCGGGTCGATAATCGAGGCGCAGCCCGACCGCGGCTTCGACGAATCGAACGCACGCGTCTGCCAGATCGGCTACGGCGGGCGGTGGCGGCAGCGCTTCTTCTTCACGCGCGCCGGCGAGCGGCTCGGGCGATACCTCGGTGCTGGCTTCGTCTAGGTTCGCGTTCGCTCCCGAAAGACTGCCCGGAGGCCCGCCCCAATCGCTGGCGCCGTTCGTCCCCAGAACTCCATTCGGTGAGCCTGCCGGCCCCGAAGGCGGAGGGGCAGGCGGCGGAGGAGGATCGCTCGGTGTTCGTTCGGCCATGGCTCTCAATACCCGCGGAGCCATGTCGTGACAATTCATCGCTGAATCAAAAGAGCGCATGCTATGCTAGCCGTCCCTATGCGCCTGGGCATCTTCAGCGATGTGCATGCCAACTACGAGGCGCTCTCCGCGGTGCTCGAGGCCTATCGGTCCGAGCGCATCGACGTCTTCTACTGCCTGGGCGACACCGTGGGCTACGGCGGCTCCCCCAACGAATGCGCCGACCTCGTCCGCACCACCGCTCGGCGCACGATTTTGGGTAACCACGACGCCGCCGTCGCGGGTCGCATGGACTACTCATATTACTACGAGGCCGCCCGCCACGCCCTCGACGCGCACGCGGCCGTGCTCTCGCAAGACAACATGGATTGGCTGCGACAGCTTCCCTACATGGACAAGCTGACCGACCTCGACGTGCACCTTTGCCACGGCTCACCGGTTCGCATCGAGGAGTTCGAATACATCTTCGCGCCCGAACAAGCGCGCGAGCTCTTGCCGATCTGGGACGAGCTCGGTCACCTCACGCTCATCGGTCACTCCCACCTCTGCAAGGTCTTTGCGCTCACGCCCTATAGCGTGGAGGAGTTGCCGGTCAACGACTTCACCCTCGAGCCCGATCGACGCTACGTCGTCAGCGTGGGCTCCGTGGGCCAGCCGCGCGACTACGACAACCGCGCGAGCTACACCATCTACGACAGCGCCACGAAGCGCTTCGAGTTCAAGCGGATCGAATACGACATCGAAGCGGCCGCCAACAAGGTCATGCGCGCGCGCCTCGAGCGTAACTTCGCGCACCGCCTCTTCATCGGCGTGTAGACCGGAGTTCGCGATTCGCGAACCTTCCTCTTCCGAGCGGAGCGAGCGAGCCGCTCCCGCAGGGTAGAGATCCGCGCGGCCGCACCCGCGCCGTCAGCGGTAGTAGCGCGGGTCGTCCAAGTCTTGGACGCTGCGACGCGCCGGAGGGCGCCAGCCGTTCCATCGTTCGCTACTCGCTTTGATTCGACCCGCCATGAAGAGGCGGACCAAGACGAGGCCGGCGAGGAAACCGCCTACGTGAGCGAAGACGGCCACGTTGCCCATCGCCGACATGCCGTGCCCGTGCGGAACGACCAGCGTGGTGAGGCCGCTCCACAGGTTCAGGACGAAGAACTCGAGGGCGATGACCCACGCCGGCAACTCCCAGAACAGACCGAAGAAGAGCCACAAGAACGGCACCGGGTTCAGCACGGTGATGGGTGACCTCGGATAGAGCGAGAGGTACGCCGCCATGACGGCCGCGATGGCGCCCGAGGCGCCCACCATGGGAATGGTCGACGTCGGATCGGTGGCCATTTGAAGGAACGCGGCCGCGATGCCTCCGAGCAAATAGAACACGAGATAGCGAAAGTGCCCGATCGCGTCTTCGATGTTGTCGCCGAAGATGTAGAGAGCGAGCATGTTGCCGCCGAGATGAAGCCAGCCGCCGTGCATGAACATGCTGGTGAAAATGGTGGGCGCGGCCGACACGGGATGCGTGATGAAGGTGTGCGGCACGAAGCCGAAATCGGCGCCGAGCGCCGTGTAGCCCGCTTCGGCCAGGGCCTCTTGCCACAAGAAAGATACGACGTTCGCCACGACGAGGAGGTAGTTGACGAAGGGGAACGTCCGCGTCGGGAGCCGGTCTCGGAGGGGCAGCATGCTCGGGCGGAACCTAAGTCTGGCTCCCCCTAATCGCCACGATTTTTGGCCCCGCGAGCTTGGCGCTCCGCCCCGGCCGCTCGCATGATAACGTCCGCTCCGCGTTCCCGACGCCGAAAGCCTTCCGAATTCATGGCCCTTTCCTCCCGCTTCGCCTTGGCCTTGGCCCTCTTCTTCGCCTGTTCGGCCCCGGCTCTTCGCGGCAATGTTTACCGCGGCGACGGGCTGGCATTCCGCCTGGGCGAGATCCCCGCCACCTGGCAATCCCTCAAGGTCTCGCACGCCCGCTTGGCCTTCTACGACCAGGCCACCGACTCCACGGTGCTCGTCAACGGCCGGTGTGGCAAAGACGGAGACGACGTACCGCTTCTCGCTCTCACCAAGCACCTCTTCATCGAGTTCACCGAGCGCGAAATCATGGAGCAAAAGCTCATCGCCATGGACGGGCGCGAAGCGATGCACACGGTCCTCAAGGCCAAACTCGACGGCGTGCCCCGCGTGTTCGACGCCTATGTGCTCAAGAAAGATGGCTGCGTGTACGACTTCGTCGACGCGAGCAAACCCGACGACTTCGAGAGCCATCAGGCCGCCTTCGCAAGGGTGGTCGCTGGCTTTCACACGCTGCCGAAGGATGACTAAATGACCGAGCTCACGCGCTCGCCAAGCCAGGGTCCTCCGCCGCCGGTCGATCGGATCTCCGGAGGGCCGCCGTCGGGTCGCTTCTCGTTTCCCCCGGGCGTCGTGCCCCCCAAGGTGCCGACGGGCCTCGAGGTGATCGGCCAAAACTTCGTCGCGCTTCTGGCGCACCTCGGTCGTATCTCCACGATCTTCACGCAGGCGGTGGGCGCGCTCCTTCGCCGCCCGCTCGAGCTTCGCGCCATCATCTATCAAATGGAGTCGCTCGGAGTGCGTTCGGTAGGCATCGCCTCGGTGACGGCCGTTTTCATCGGCATGGTCATGGCCGTCCAGTTCGCTTTCGGCCTGCAGAAGTTCGGCGGCATGGAGTACACGGGGCGCGTCGTGGGGCTGTCCTTCGCGCGCGAGCTTGCGCCGACCCTCACGGCCGTCATCGTGGGCGGGCGCATCGGTTCGGGCATGACCGCCGAGGTCGGCTCGATGGCCGTCACCGAGCAAATCGACGCGATTTACGCGCTCGGCGCCGATCCCATCAAGAAGCTCGTGGTGCCGCGCCTCGTCGCCTCGATCCTGGTCATGCCCATCTTGGCAACGTTTTCGCTAGTTCTTGGATTTTCGGGCGCGATGATCGTCACCGCGTCGCAGTTCAACGTGTCGGCGGGATTCTTCTTGAAGAGCGCCCTCGACACGCTGCAGATGACGGACTTTTTGAGCGGCGTGCTGAAGTGCCCGGTGTTCGGCGCCATCATCGCGCTCATCGGATGCTACTTCGGCCTCATCACCACGGGCGGCACCGAGGGCGTCGGCCGCTCCACGACACGCTCGGTGGTGGCGATCTCCATCAGCATCCTCATCGCCGATTTCTTCTTGACCAAGTTCTACATGTTTATCTGGTCCCAATGAGCGACGCGCGAACGCCTCTGGCTCTGCTCGGGCTCTTGTTCGCGATCCTCGCGGGCCTCGGCGTCCATGCCAAGAGGGCGAGCGCCGCGCACGCCGGCAATGGCGCTGCCGTCTTCGCCGTCGTCAGGGCATTGCCCGGCGCCGATCTCGCCATGTCCGGCGCGGCCCGGCACCTGCGCTTTCCGTCGCTCGAGGAGCCGGGCGCCGCGTTCGCCGACGGGCCCGCGTCGATCGACGTCGATCCCGCCGGCGCCGCCGTAGCACCACCTGCCGACGTCTATCGAGCGGTCGAAGAGGGCTCGACTCGCCGGCCGCTCGCGATCGAGCGAGCCGCGGCTCCGTGAGCGCTCGATCGCACGCCGCCCTCCTCGGGTTCGCATGGGGAGCCCTCGCCCGACGCCCGGGGCGAACGGTGGCGGTCTTCGGCGCGCTCACCGCTTCGACGACGCTCCTTGCCGCCGTCCTTTTCGCGACGAGCTCGCTAAGGCGCGAGGCCGAGCAGGCGCGCTCGGCAGAGCCCGACGTCGTCGTGCAAAAGCTCTCCGGGGGAAGGCCCGCGCTCATCGATCCAGCGCGCCTCGCTTTCGCTTCCGAGCTCCCTGGCGTGCGCGCCGTCGAGGCGCGCGTCTGGGGATATGTGTTCCTTCCTTCGCTCCGCGCCAACGTCACCGTCATGGGTCGGCGCTCGAACGGCGACGCGCTCGATGCAACTCCAGGCGTGATCGCGAGCGGTCGCGACGTGCGCGAAGGCGAGCGCGGGGTTGCGCTCATCGGCAGGAGCTTGGCCGAACTGCTTCACGTAACGAGCGGCGACAGGATCAGCCTGCCC
>DATEMX010000668.1:0-2194 GCA_035275365.1 Polyangiaceae bacterium
CGCAGCATCTCACCCAAGCACGACAGGTTGCTGCTCGATTTTTCGGCGCCTTTCGGGCTGACGCTGCTCGCGAATGGTGCACGACAACGGCTCGTCTTGGCAGTCACCACCGCGCGCGACGCCGTTTACTTCGCCGCTCGACTCGATCTCAGCGAGCGCCACGCGTTGCGACATCTTCTGTCTTTCGCGTCCACCATCTCCGACGACGACGCCGTCCTCGATGCAACGGCGCCCGATGGCGCACCGCTCGAGCTTCGCGCCGGTGACCTCGAGAACCTCGTCCGAACGCTCTTGGCCGTTAGCCCCGGCGCGCTCGACCGCTGCCTTCTCTCCGACACGCGAGGCGCGCCCGTCACGCTCGACGGCGCGGATCTTCGGATCGGGCGCCGCGGCTTCGACCTTCGCGCGCCCCTCGAATGGCGGGCCATGTTGTTTCAAGAGCCGTTCGGCGTCGTCATGCCGACGAGCGACCACGACAAATCGCCGATAGCGCCGCCCGGAGGCATCATGGTCTACCAGGGCACGTGGGTCCGCCAGGGCGCGTGCGAAGTCGTCCTCGTATCGCTGATGTCGTCGGTCTCCGCGGCTGCTGCATCGGAGAAGCCCGACGACGGCACGACCCCGGAGGTCGCCTCGGCGGTGCTGCGCGATCTGCGCCTCATGCAGGCCACCCCGGAACCGCCGCCCCCCTTCGAGCTCAGGGTCGGCATCGAACGCATGTACATGCTGCGGCTGCGCGCGGCGCTCGATCGCGCTCCGCGTCCCAGCAAGGCCGACCGGCTGTCGGCGAGCGCGCGCTGACGCCACGCGAACTCTTCTTGAGCCGCGCCGGACACTATTTTTGCGAGCGACGCTTGCGGCCGTGTCGATCGAGCAGCGACAAATAGTCGCGACGTGCCGCCGGCACCGTGCCCCGCTCGATGCTCTCGGCAACGTGGTCGAGGCGCCTGACCATGTGCTCGATTTCGCGCGCCGCCGGCAACGGGGCGATGTCGGCCATCTCGCCGAAAGCGCGACCAATCGCGGCGGCGCCGGTGCCGAGGAGGTGCCCTCGACGCCACAGGTCAACGTAGCTACGACCGAGCCCCTCGCCGTCGAAGCGGTGATCGAGCACCAAGTCGATCGCCACGCGCACCACGGCAGCCGGCGAGAGGCGGCGGTCTTCTTCCAAAACGAACGCCGCCTGCAGATAATTATAAAACGGCACGACGCGCGGACCGTAGGGCGCGAAGTCGCTCGGAGGGCTGTGCCTATCCAGGTGGATCAAGATGCGATCGACGGCCACGCCGTGGTCGACGATGCGCGCGTAGCGGAGCGCGTCGGCGATGGAGTCTTTGTACGCCTCCGCGCGGACAAGGATCTCTTCGAGCTCGACGTCGCTGAGATCGCCAGCCACCACGTCGGCGTAGATCGAATAGATGAGTGCGTCGGACTCCGCGTCGTCGCCTATCAATACCTCCTTGAGGAGCTCGCCGTCGGGGGCGCGCTGGGCCGCTAGCTTGGCGCGCGCGGCGAGAAGCGCGGGGAGCTTGTAGCCGAGCTGATCGCGCACGGCGCGGAAGCGAAGCCTGAGGACGTTGCGGAGGTTGGGCTTCAGCGTGAAGGTGTCCCATCGAGCACCGTCGAGCCGGAGCTTTTCCTCGAGCCGAGCCCGAAGTTGCTCGGGGCTGCCCGAGAGAATGTGGACCGACGCGCCGGTAGCCGCTATCTCGCGCAGCAGCGTGGCTGCGCCGGGTACCGTCACCTTCTTCTCCGGCCGCTCGAAGGCAGTCCTCAGGATGTCTTTGAGGGAGTCGAACTCCGTCCTCAAATAGGTCTTGTCGAGGTCCCACCGCGCGACGTACGGGATCACGGCGCGCTTCAGGGCGCCCAGTCGCGGCGCATGTCTTCGAGGGAAGCGATGAGCTCGTGGGCACCCGAGCGCGCGGCGTGCTCGAGCGCCTCGTGCAAATAGCCGAGCGCTTCGCCGGATCGATCTCGCTCGTGAGCAACGTTGGCGAGGGCGCGCAGCACCGTCGCGCGGTCTTGGCCCGATGGGCCGGCAAGATCGAGCGCTTCGCGCAATACGCCGTCGGCGTCGGTGAGATCGCCGGCCACCGCCAACGCTTCGCCGAGTTTGCGGCTGAAGATGAGCACGGCGCGCATGGGGTCGTCGAGTTCCCCACGAAAGAGCTCGCGCCTGGCCAGATCGAGA
>DATEMX010000669.1:0-6788 GCA_035275365.1 Polyangiaceae bacterium
CTGCCGCAGCGACGCCCGCTGCCGCAGCGACGCCCGCTGCCGCTCCCGCCAAGCACGCGTGCAAGGGCCAGAACGGCTGCAAGGGCCAGGGCGGCTGCAAGGTCGAAGGCAAGAACGGCTGCAAGGGCCAGAACGCCTGTAAGGGTCAGGGCGGCTGCAAGACCGGTTGATCGAATCGTAAGGTTGCTCGAGGAGCGCGTCCGTGGAAAAGCGTTTCGACTTTCCGAACCTCGGTATCGGTTTGGGGCTCCGAACCGTTCACTATGGGCACCTCCTCGAGCATTGGCCGGAGGTCGGCTGGTTCGAGATTCTGAGCGAAAACTACATGCAAACGGCGGGGCGACCGCTCTATTTTCTCGACCAAATCGCCGAGCGATACCCCGTCGTGATGCACGGCGTGTCGATGTCGATTGGCGGAGCCGACCCGCTCGATCGCGACTATCTCACCGAGCTGAAAGCACTGAAACAGCGCACGCATGCGCGTTGGGTGTCCGATCATCTGTGTTGGACGGGCGTCGCCGGCAAGAACACGCACGATCTCTTGCCCATGCCCTACACCGACGAGGCGCTGCGCCACACCGCCGCGCGTGTTCGAGAAGTGCAAGATTTCCTCGAATCGGCCCTCTTGCTCGAGAATCCGTCGTCGTACCTCGAGTTTGCCAATTCGAGCATGAAGGAGTGGGAGTTTCTCGCGGCGCTCGCCGAGGAGGCCGACTGCGGGCTCTTGCTCGACGTGAACAACATTTTCGTGAGCGCGCACAATCACGGCTTCTCGGTTGCCGACTATCTCGCGGCGCTGCCGTTTCATCGGGTGGTGCAGATGCATGTCGCCGGCCACACCGACGTCGGCACGCACTTCGTCGATACGCACATCGGACCGGTCATCGAGCCCGTTTGGCGACTCGCTCGTGACGCTTACGAGCGAGCAGGCGGCGCCTCGCTCATGCTCGAATGGGACGCCGAGATCCCCTCGTTCGACGAGGTCCACACCGAAGCGAAGAAAGCCGAGACTTTCATGGCCGACGGCGCCAGGTGCGCCCTTTGAAAGACGCCTTCGGCGTGGCGCTCGAGGGCGGCCCCCAAGGCGCCTTCAGCAAAGAACGCGCGAGCGCGACGCCCGTTCGGCGCGCCGCGTTCGCGGGGAGCCCAGCGCGCCGCTCGAAGGGTGAGCGCGCCGTGCCGTCTCTCGCCCCCTCGCTTCGCGCGCTGCAAGAGTGGTTCGCCGCAGCCGTCACGCATCCGCGAGGGGTTACCGAGAGCATAGAGGAGCGCGGCAAGATCGGCGAAGAGCCGCTTTATGCCGACGAACTCGAACGCATCGTCATCCCTACCGCCGCGCTGTCGAGCAAAGAGCGCATCGACATCTACCGCGACGGCTATCGCGCGCGGCTCGTGGAATGCCTGGTCGACGACTATCCGGCCGTTGCTTACGCCCTCGGCGAAGATCGGTTCGAGACGCTCTGCCACGGCTACATGGCCGCCCACCCTTCGCAATCGCCGAACTTGAACGCCTTCGGTCGTCACATGGCCGAGTGGAGCCAGGGCTTTGCCGATCCGATGGCGCCGTTCGTGAGCGACTTGGCGCGGCTCGAGTGGGCGATGGTCACCGTCCTTCACGCGGCACCCGCGCAAAACCTCTCCCTCGCCGAGCTCTCGCGCATTCCTCCGGCGGCCTTCAGCACGGCAACCTTCACGAAGAGCGACACCGCCCTCGCCCTCGAATTCGCGTTTCCCGTCAACGCCTTCTTTCAGGCCTTCCGCATGGACCGGCAGCCCTCGGTGCCGGCCCGCGCGTGGTCGGCCACCGCCGTCTTTCGCGACGGCGCCACGCTGTGGCGCATGGACCTCTCGCCCCCCATGCACGCCCTCCTCGCCCGCCTGTTCGGAGGCTCGACCCTCGGCCAAGCGCTCGACGAGCTGGCAGCCTCGGGCCTCTTGACCGAAGCGCATGGGCCCGACGTCATGCGCTGGTTCCGCGATTGGGTGGGCCACGGCTTCTTCGGTGGCATCCAAGTCGCTGCCTGACCGAGCACGAAGCCCGACCCTCCCCACGCGGCTCGCTTCGCTCGGAAACGCAAGAGCTCGCGAATCGCGAACGTAGCACTACTGGGTCGGATCTTGGCGCTGTCAGACAAGGCCTCGCCTCTTCGGCTTCGCCGATGGCCAGTTCTGCCTTGTCCGGTCAGTACCTATAGAAACTTCGAGCCGACGATCTGGTAGTGAGGAGACGTGGCGCCCGGAACGATGGCAGCTTGACGGACGACGCGCCGCTCTTCAAAACGAAGCCACGATGAGGCTTGCTTGAAGCGAGAGAACAGAGATCGCGCGGTTCGTAGCGCGAGCGCCTGCTTGCCACTCTTTCTGGTTTCTGCAGCGGCGTTGCTCACGGTGGCGGGCCGCGTGCAAGCCAACGGACGCTATCCGCTCGCCGACCAACTCGTTGCAGCGTCGTCCGATCCGGCACACCTCGTCGTGCGAACGACGTTCGGGCTGCTCGACAGCGCCGACGGCGGAAAGTCGTTCACCTGGACGTGCGAGAAGGCCATCGGTTACTTCGGCGCCGAAGATCCCCCCATCGCGCTCACGGGCCGCGGCACCACGCTCGTAGCTTCGTCCAGAGGCATCAGCGTCAGCACCGACCACGGTTGCTCGTGGCGCCAAAACCCCGGCCTGGCAGGCACATGGTACGGCGTCGACGTGACCGCCCTGCCCCACGCCCCCGCGAGCGCGATCGCGCTCATGTCGACCTACCGCGACGGCGCGTACACCTCCTCGGTGCTCCAAACCGTCGACGACGGCGCGAGTTGGCAGCAGGTCGGCAGAGAGCTCCCCTTGGATTTCGTGGCGACGACGCTCGAGGTGGCCGGCCCCAACTCGGAGATCGTCTACGTGAGCGGCCGCGACACGATACGCCAAGAAGCGAGCGTTCTGCGCTCCGACGACGCCGGGCTCACCTGGATCCAGTCGTACCTCGGCATCAAGGGAAGCTTCGCGCTCTTCATCGGCGCCGTGGACCCGAACGACCCCAACGTCGTCTACGTGCGCGCCGAAATCGCCGGTCAGGGGCACGTGCTCGTGAGCCGTGACGGCGCCGCCACCTTCGAACCCATCTATCAGCAAGAGGGCGGCGTGCTCGGGCTCGCGCTCTCCGGCGACGGAACGACGCTCGCCGTGGGGGCTCCCGGCGCGGGCGTTCACGTCGCCAGCACCAGCACCTTCGCGTTCGAAAAGGCGAGTCCGCTCGGCGCCTACTGCCTCGCCTGGGTCGGCGCGGATCTCCTGATGTGCGGCAAAGAAGCGCTGGACTCGTTCTCCATCGCCGTCTCCCACGATCGCGGCGCGACCTTCACGCCGATCTTGCACCTGAGCGACGTCGCTCCTCGCGCGTGCGAAGCAGGCAGCACCGCGCAAACGACCTGCGGGGAATTCTGGGGCGCGGTGGCGCTCTCGATCGGCGCCGACGCGGGCACCAGCACCGATGCGTCGGCTTTACGTGGGCCGACCCTCGTCGCCGATGGCGGCCCCAAGAGCGGCTGCGGGTGCTCGCTCGCTGCTCGCGACCGTTTCGCGCTGGCGGAGCTCGCTTGGCCACTGGCGCTCGTCCTCGCGAAGAGGCGCCGGATAAGGAGCGACCCGGGGAACGGTAGGCCCACGACGCAGGCCGAGCGGCGCGCGTAGACTCGGTCGATGCACAAGAGCGAGCACCTGCCATCCATCTTGCTCGTCGACGACGACCGCGACGTCTCCGAAGCTCTTTCTACCGTCTTGATCGACGAGGGCTACGACGTTGCGACCGCCTACAACGGGCACGAAGCCCTCGCCTATTTGAAGAGCCACACGCCGCTCCCGCGGCTTATTCTCCTCGACGTGATGATGCCGGTCATGGATGGCTACGAGTTTCGCATCGAGCAACGGCGGGACCCCGCGCTGGCCGACATTCCCGTGCTCGTCTTGACCGCCGGGTCGATGGGCGAGCGCATCGCCGAGCTCGGCGTCGCCGCTCACCTGCGCAAGCCGATCGACCTCGAGCGGCTATTGGGGGAGCTCGCCATCCGCAGCGCGTAGCTTGAGGCCGCGGTAAAGACAGATGACCGAGTGAATGGCGGGCGGCATGACGCGCGTCTTTACGGTCTCGAAATGGCGCCTTAGCGCGGGCATCACGTCCTTGCGGCGCCCTTCGTAGTCGCGCTCGGCGGTCACGCCCGTGAGAACCTTGAGGCCGAAATCGACGAGCGGTGACTGACCTGGCGTCACCAAGAAGAACGCGCCGCCCGGCGCGAGAACGCGGCGAATCTCGCGGCAAGCCCGATCCAAATCGGGAATGAACTCGAAGGAGCTCACCGCCACGACCGCGTCGAAGTAGGCCGTCTCGAACGGCATGCTCTCGGCCGAGCCCGAACACAGCGTCGCCGACAGGTCCAGCTTGCGCAACGAAGCATCCACGTGAGCCGAGCGCGCGTGGATGTCGATGCCGTGGAGATGCCGGCAACGGCGAGCGAGCTCGGGCATGAACACGCCGCTGCCATAGCCGATCTCGAGGAGCCGCCCGTAGCGTTCGTCGCCCAAGAGATCGAGCGCGATGCGAAAGCGCGAACGCTGAATCACCCCCAAGATAGGCCTAAAGTTCCAATCGGCGTGGTCGACCGGTCCCGTCTTGACGAGGACCTCTTCCGGCAAGAGATGGAGCTGTCCCAAAATCGTCCCCCTTCGCGCACTGGTGTCGGGCCAGCCGACGAACCCGGTGAGTTGGCCCGCACGCTAGCCTAGGTCGCGGCATGCGACTCCAACAAGCGGTCGTTGGAACGACTCCCTCGCCCGGCACCCCTGCCGCAATCGCCCGCGCTCTTGCCTTTCGACATGCCAAAGAGCGCGAGCCACCTCACAGCCTTCGCTCGCCTCGTGCACCAACACTGCCGCCGCAGATTTCTCAGTACCAGATCGATCGTCGGAGACTAGCTCTTGGCGCTCGCGCGCCGCGGCGCCCGGCGACGCTTTGTCGCCCCGGCAGATGCTTTGCCGCGAGGCCGCCGCGCGGTGCGAGCCTGCGTGGAGAGGGCACGCGGCGAAGCGGCCTTGCGCCCTTCTTGCTTCAGCGCGCGAAGCGACGCCGCGGACCTTCGCGCAGATGCCGCCTTGGCGCCGCGCCGGCCCACTTGCAGGTCGCGTTGGGCTTTCCGACGCACCGCGGGCGAGACCTTGCCCTCCTTCGGCGGCGCGAGGTTCACGCCCGCTCGGCGCGCCTTCGAGAGACCTATCGCGATGGCCTGCTTGGCGGAACGGGCCCCGTGTTTGCCGCGACGAATGTGTTGCACCTCCTCGCGAACGAATTCGCCGGCGGCGGTACTGGGCGCGCGCCCTTTTCTCGTTGCTTCGTGCGCACGCCGAACCGTCTTGTTCTCGGGCATGTGAATCCCTCCTCGCCGGATCACTAGCAATTCGCGGACCTCGCTATCTCGGGAGACGCCATTGCGGTTTGTTCGCGGGGTTTCGCACCTACGCGAGAAGGCTGTGCGCTTTCGTATCGTTTCGTATCGTTTCCGACGTGTCGTTTCGGCAAAGCACGCGCCGTTCGAGCGGATCGGAACCGCAACCTGTACCCATCGGTAGCACGACGATGGCGCGACGCCGCACTTTCCGATACGTCGCCACGCCCCGCGTACCGTCGCGCGACGGCGGGGAGGATCGCGCCCATGAGCGCAGTGGGCGACAAGCCAAGACGCCCGCGATCAATACGCGAAGGGCGATGCCCCAGATGCCGTGGCCGAACAGCGCCGATCCCAATCTCGAGCCCGCCAGCAAAATGCAGAGCGACGGCGCCGAGGCGCCGATGACGAACCGCACGAGGTGAAACCACACGACCTCGTAGATGAGCGCCGCCGACACGCTCGCCAGAAACAAGACGAGAAGGATGCCGTCGACTCAGGACCGGGTTCGTTTGTACGCGATCCGGGTGGAAAATCCGCCCGCTCCCGACACGGTGCCCTATAAGGTTGGGCACCGTGTCGGGGATCCTCCACAATCCGCTCGCGCTGTTCCTGATTCAGGCGGCGTGTATCATCGCGCTTTCGCGGGCGGTGGGCCTTTTGGCCAAACGAGTCGGGCAACCGATGGTGATCGCCGAGATCGTCGCCGGCATCTTGCTCGGCCCGTCGCTCCTCGGCATCGTGAGCCCCGCGGCGCTTTCGGTGCTCTTTCCGAAAGAGTCGATGCCGCTGCTCGGCATGATCAGCCAGGTCGGCCTCGTGCTGTTCATGTTCCTCATCGGCCTCGAGCTCGACCCCAAGCTCCTGCGAGGACGCGCCCACACGTCGGTGGTGATCAGCCACTCGAGCATCGTGTTGCCCTGCATCCTGGGCGGCGTGCTCGGCCTCTACCTCTATCCAAAGCTGTCGTCGCCCGAAGTTCCCTTCGCGTCGTTCGTACTCTTCATGGCCGTCTCCATGAGCATCACGGCGTTCCCCGTCCTCGCGCGCATTTTGGCCGAGCGGCGCCTGCTCAAGACGAAGGTCGGTGCCATCACCATCACGTGCGCCGCGGTCGACGACGTCACCGCTTGGTGCTTACTCGCCTTCGTCGTTTCGATCGCGAAGTCGCGCAACCTGCACGGGGCGATCATCACGGCAGGGCTCTCCGTCGCCTATGTCGCCGGCATGTTGTTCTTGGTGAGGCCGTTCTTGAAGCGCATGGGGGCCATCGCGGTATCGCGCGACGGGCTCACGCAAAACCTCGTCGCCGCCGCGCTTTTGTTCTTGCTTGCCTCGAGCGTGCTCACCGAGCTCATCGGAATA
>DATEMX010000670.1:0-3013 GCA_035275365.1 Polyangiaceae bacterium
CGCCGAGCGCGCCTTGAGCCGCCTCATCCCCGAAAGCGACAAGTTTCCTTACACCATCCGCATCGTCTCGGAGACGCTCGAGTCGAACGGCTCGTCGTCGATGGCCGCCGTGTGCGGCGGTTGTCTCTCGCTGATGGACGCGGGCGTTCCGGTCAAGAGCCCGGTGGCCGGTATTGCGATGGGCCTCATCTCCGACGGCGATCGCATCGCCGTCCTCTCCGATATCTTGGGCGACGAAGATCACCTCGGCGACATGGACTTCAAAGTCTGCGGCACCGAGCGCGGCATCACCGCCATCCAGATGGACATCAAGATCGCCGGGCTCTCGCGTGACATCCTCGTGCGGGCTCTCGACCAAGCCAAGGAGGGGCGCAAGCACATCCTCGGCAAGATGCTCGAAGCGCTGCCGGCTCCGCGCACGGAGCTTTCGAAATACGCGCCGCGCATCACCACGATCAAAGTGAAGCCCGATCAGATTCGCCTCGTCATCGGTCCCGGTGGCAAGACGATCAAGGGCATCATCGATCAGACGGGCGTCGCCATCGACGTCGAGGACGACGGGACCGTCAACGTGGCGTCGAGCGACTCCGACGCCGTGAAGAAGGCCCTCGACATCATCCGCGGTCTCACGGCGGAGCCCGAGATCGGAGCCATCTACGACGGCACGGTCAAGCGAATCGCCGACTTCGGCGCGTTTGTCGAGATTTTGCCGAACACCGACGGCCTCGTGCACATCTCGGAGATCGCCCACGAGCGCGTCGAGCGCGTCGAAGACGTTCTCAAAGAGGGCGACAAGGTCCAGGTCAAGGTCATCTCGGTCGACCGTGAGGGCAAGGTTCGCCTCACGCGCCGCGAGCTGCTCCCGTTCCCCGAAGGTGAAGACGGCGAGCGCGCGCGCGAGCGGATCACGCAGGCCCGCGAAGCCGGTCCGCCCCAGCGTGGCCCGCGTCGCGACGGTCCCGGTGGCGGTGGCCGCGGTGGCGATCGCGATCGCGGGCCCCGACGCGACAAGCGCTAACCCATCCGAAAATGGTAGCAGAGCATGCGCATGATGAGCCTGGCTCGCATGCGCATGCTCATCGCCACGCCCGTGACGGGCATTCCCACGGAGGGCATTCTCATGGGGGCCATTCGGACGGCTCGACGCCCGAAGGCAGGCTCCTTCAGGCGCTGATTCTCACGGTGGCGTTCATGGTCGTCGAGGCCGTGTCCGGTTGGTTCGTTCACAGCCTGGCCCTCGTGTCGGACGCGGGGCACATGCTAGCCGACGCCGGCGCGCTTGCGCTTGCCGTCATGGCCCAGCGCGTGGCGTCGCGGCCGCGGACGGTGTCGCGCACCTACGGCTATCGTCGGGCCGAGACGCTCGCGGCGCTGGCCAACGGAATTGCCCTCGGTGTGACGGCGCTCTGGGTGATCGCCGAAGCGATCCGACGCTGGCGTGAGCCCTCCGTCATCGATGCGCAACCGATGCTCGCCGTTGCTTCGGCCGGCCTCGTCGTCAACCTCTTCGCGGGGTGGATCCTTGCGCGCGGTGGAGGGCACAACACGAACACGCGCGCGGCGCTCGCGCATGTCTTGTCCGACGCGCTCGGCTCGGTCGCCGCGATGGTGGCGGCTGCGCTCGTCCTCGCGTTTGGCTGGACGCGCGCCGACTCCGTTGCGAGCGTGGCCATCTCGACCTTGATTTTGTGGGGCGCCTTCCGCCTAGTGACGCAGACGGTCCATGTGCTCATGGAGAGCGTTCCCCCCAATGTCGTACTCGAAGATCTCGAGAAGACCATCAGGGCGACGCCGGGCGTCGCCGACATGCACGATCTGCACGCCTGGACCATCTCCGATGGCTTCGACGCCGTCACGGTGCACGTGGTTCTCGATGGAGCAGCCCATGGCACCGACGTCGCGCGTGAGGTCGGCGAGCGCGTCCGCGTCGAACACAAGGTCTCCCACGTAACGGTGCAGCCCGAAGCTCCCCACCTGCCGCCAGCCCTCCACCCTGCCGAAAATCTGCTCCGCAAGAGGAGGGAATAGGAATGGCACGAGCGCGACCTTTCTTGAAATGGGCCGGCGGCAAGAGCCAACTGCTCGCCCCGCTCAAGGCGTGCGTGCCCGCTACCTATCGCCGCTATTTCGAGCCTTTCTTGGGCGGAGGGGCGCTTTTTTTCGACCTCTTGCCAAAGAAGAGCCAGCTCAGCGACGTCAACGCCGAGATCGTCGATTGCTACGTTGCCGTGCGCGACCAGGTGGGCGACTTAGTGCGCGCGCTCAAAGATCATCGCCACGATTCCGAGCACTACTACGCCGTGCGCGACACCGATCCGGCGACGCTGTCGCCCGTCGAGCGGGCGGCGCGAACCATCTTCTTGAACAAGACAGGGTACAACGGTCTCTATCGCGTCAATCGCTCGGGCAAATTCAACGTGCCCTTTGGTCGCTATGCCAAGCCCAACTTCTGCGACCAGAAGACCCTCGAGGCGTGCTCGGCGGCTCTCGCCAACGCCGAGATCCTCGTGCGCGATTTCGAAGACGCCGTCGGCAAGGCGAGCGCAGGTGACTTCGTCTACTTCGATCCGCCTTACGTGCCTCTGTCGCGCACGGCCACCTTCACGGCCTACGCCCCCAACGGCTTCGGGCCGGGCGAACAAAGGCGGTTGTCCGAGGTATTCGGACGACTGTCCGCCAGGCAGGTGTCCGTCGTCCTCTCGAATTCGAATGTGCCGGCAGTTCGGGATCTCTACGGCGACTACCGAATCTCGACCGTCAAAGCGTCACGCGCCATCAACTCCAAGGCCGCGCGCCGTGGTCCGGTCTCGGAGGTCATCGTGCGAAGCGAAGCCAAACCGACCCGCCGCCGCGCAAAGGCCTGATCTCGCCCCAAGGGGCGCGCTAAAGCAAGCCGCCTTCGCACGAAGCGTGGGCTTTGGCCAAAGTCGGGCCCGACTTGGCCAAGCGGCGCTAGGTCGCCTTGCGGGCGAACCAGTCGGCGATGCCAGCTAGCTCTTCGAGGTGACCCACC
>DATEMX010000671.1:0-2987 GCA_035275365.1 Polyangiaceae bacterium
GGCCTCGGTTTTCGCGCGGATTTCTCCGAGCTCTTGCCCGACAACAAAGACAGCGTCGTCGAGATGCGGCGAGTCTCCGAGCGGCTCGCCGGCGCTTCCACGCTCACCGTCGTCGCGCAGATCGAGCAAGGGCGCGACGCGGCCGCGCTCGAGCGGTTCGTCGATGAGCTCGTTCCCCGCCTCGCCAAGCTCGGCCCCCAGTGGGTAGGTGCTATCGACTACGGCGTCCAAGATTCCCGCAAGTTCTTCGAGCAGAAGAAGCTGCTCTTCGCCGACGTCGAGGCGCTGCGCGCCGTTCATCACGACGTCATGGCGCGCTACGACTACGAGGTTGCCAAGGCGTCCGATTCGCTCATCGACGACACGGAGCCCGCACAGGTCACCGCTGAGTCGATCAAGGCGCGTCTAGGGGCCGGCACCGACAAAGACAAGCAGAACCCGACCGACGCATATCCCAACGGGTACTACGAAAACCGCGAAGGCTCGCTCATCGCCGTTTTGGTTCGAACGCCCGTGAGCGGCAAGGCGCGCGTCGAAGAGCTCAAGCGAAAGGTCGCCGAGGTGGTCGCCTCCGTAAAGCCCGCGGCGTTTCACCCGAGCATGCGTGTCCGCTATACCGGCGATCTCATCACGAGCGCCGAGGAATACGACGCCATCGTGACGGATCTGAGCCACGTCGGCATCTGGGGCGTCGTTGGTGTTCTCGTGACCGTGCTCCTCTTTTTTCTACGCGTGCGCACCGTCATGATCATCGGTGCGACGATGCTGATAGGTCTCGTCTGGAGCTTCGGCCTCACGCGATTCACCATCGGCTATCTCAACAGCTCGTCGGGTTTCTTGGTCAGCATCATCGCCGGCAACGGCATCAACTACGGCATCATGTACATGGCTCGCTATGTCGAGGCCAGGCGCGATCAAGGTATCGGCGTGGGTGAGGCCATCCTCGTGGCGCACCGCGACTCGTGGATCCCCACGTTGGCCTCCGCCGCGACGGCCATGTTGGCCTACGGGTCGCTCATCGCGACGGATTTCCGGGGCTTCAAGCACTTCGGCATCATCGGCAGCTACGGCATGATGCTGTGCTGGACGACGACCTACCTCTTCATGCCCGCGCTTTTGGCGGCCAGCGAACGCGTGCTGCCTTCGTTCAAGGGCGCAGGCAGCGCCAAGCGCTCGCGGGCCCGAGGATACTACGGCGTGCTCTTCGCAAAGCTGGCGATGGCCGCCCCTCGAAGCATCACCGCTTTCGGCTTCGTCGTTGGCATCGGCACCCTCGCGCTCTCGTACGAGTATCTCGCCAAAGACCCCATCGAGTACGACATGACGAAGGTGCGCAACGAGCGCAAAGATCGAACCGACGCGGGCGAGCTCTCCGGCGCGGTCGACGAGGTCATAGGTCGCGTCGGGCAGGACGGCATGGCGATCATGACCGATCGCATCGATCAAGTGCCGCTCCTGCAAGCGGCGCTCTCGAAGCGACTCGAAGCGGCCCCGGCCGACCAAAAGCCGTTCGAGAACGTCGTCACCATCTTTTCGCTCTTGCCCTCCGATCAAGAGGTCAAGATTCCGCTCATCAACGAGATGCGCGATCGGCTCATGCGGGCCAAGAGCCGCGGGTTCTTGAACGAAGCCCAATGGAACGATCTGAAGCCGCACGTTCCCACCGAGGCTCTCCGCCCGGTGGGCATCGCCGATTTGCCGGAGCAGGTGGCACGCGCGTTCACCGAAAAAGACGGCACGCGAGGGCGCATCGTCTACATCGTGCCCAAGTATGGTTTCAGCGTGTGGGACGCCAAATACCTCATGCGTTGGGCCGACAGCTTTCGGCGCACCGAGTTGCCGGGCGGCGACGTCATCAAGGGCTCGGGGCGGGCCGTTATCTTCGCGGACATGATCAAGACCATCGGCGAAGACGCGCCGAAGGCCATCGCCATCTCCGCCTTGGGGAGCATCCTCATCATCGCCATCGCGTTCCGCGGCCACCGCCACTCCTGGGGAGTGTTCATCCCATGGCTCATCGGCATCACCAGCTTGGTCGCTTTTTTACGGCTCACCGACGCCAAGCTGAACTTCCTCAACTTCGTCGCCGTCCCCATCACCATCGGCATCGGCGCCGAGTATGCGCACAACCTGATGCAGCGCTATCGCATCGAGGGGCGGTCGCGCCTCTACCACGTGGTGGCGGAGACGGGCGGCGCGGTCGTGCTGTGCTCGCTCACGACGACGATTGGCTACCTCGCGCTGCTTTTGTCCATCAACAAGGGCATCGTGAGCTTTGGCCTCGCCGCCGCCGTTGGCGAAATGACGTGCCTCGTCGCGGCCGTCTTGATTTTGCCGGCGTTTCTCGCGTGGCGCGGCGGAGACCGGCGAGAAAAGGTCGAGCGGGGAGAGAGTCGCGGCCGAGCAGCGTAGTGCTTCTCGGGTCGGCGAAACCACCAAGGAGATTCATGAGCCAGGTCATGATCGTCACGGGCGGCGGGCGAGGCATCGGGAGAGAGACGGCCAAGCTCGCGGCCCGGCACGGCTACGCCGTCGCCGTGAACTACGTCAAAGACGAACGCGCCGCCAGCGCGATCGCCGACGAGATTCGTTCGCTCGGAGGTGCCGCCATCGCCGTGGGCGCCGACGTGAGCCGCGAGGGCGACGTCGTGCGCCTCTTCGCCACGGTCGACCAGGAGCTTGGCCGGGTGACTGCGCTCGTCAACAGCGCCGGTGTGGTCGATCGGCAGAGCCACGTCGCCGACGTGGACGAGGCGCGGCTCTACCGCATGTTCGCCGTCAACGTCATCGGCAGCTTCCTTTGCGCCAAAGAAGCGATCCTGCGCATGTCGACGGCCCGAGGCGGTACGGGCGGCAGTATCGTCAACGTCTCATCAGCGGCGGCGCGCCACGGTTCACCGGGCGAATATGTCGACTACGCCGCGTCGAAGGGCGCCATCGACACGTTCACCCTCGGCCTTGCCCGCGAGGTGGCTCGAGAGGGCATA
>DATEMX010000672.1:0-2113 GCA_035275365.1 Polyangiaceae bacterium
CGAGCGGTGTCGGCGAGATTCCCGCCGCCAGATTGGTGATGCACGAGATCGCCGCCACGCGAACCCCGAGCTGCCGCAGCGCGATCACCTCGAGCACCGTGCTCATGCCCACGGCGTCGGCCCCGAGCGTGCGCAGCATGCGGATCTCGGCCGGGGTTTCGTAGCTCGGGCCGAGGAGACCGGCGTACACACCCTCCTTCAACTCGACCCCCAGCTCCCGCGCGGCGGCGTGGGCGAGCTCGCCGAGGCGAGGGTCGTAAGCGCGCGACATGTCGGGAAATCGAACGCCCGCCCGGCCGTCGCTTTCGTGCGGGCCGACGAGGGGATTTCGACCCGTCAGGTTGAGGTGGTCGGTGACGAGCATGCAGTCGCCGGGCTCGAGGTGCGGCCCGATGCCGCCGGCGGCATTGGTGAGGAGCACCGCTCGGCAACCGAGCTTCGCCAAGAGGCGCACGCCGAAGACCACGTCCGCCGGCGAGTTGCCTTCGTAGAGATGGGCGCGGCCCTGAAGACAGGCGACGGGCACGCCCTCGATGCGACCGAGTCGCAGCTTCCCGGAGTGCCCGGGCACGCTCGAAGCGGGCATCTCTGGGATTGCATCGTAGGAGATGGCCTCTTCGAGCTGTTCGCCGAAGGCACCGAGCCCGGAACCGAGGACCACGCCCACGGTGGGTCTGACGGATGCCTTGGAAGAGACGGCGGCGGCCGCCGAATCGAGCGCACCTGAGCGGGTGCTCACCATGAGCGTGAACATACCTGATTTCACCGAAGAAAGCGCAGACGGTAACTGTGAATGGAAGGCGTACCCCCCGCATCGAATGAAAAGTGAGCGTGGCGATTGTCAACGGCCCTTTGAGCGAGCACCCGGCCTCGGGGCGCGTTAGCCTCTATGCCGTGCTCGAGACCGACGAGATGGTCGCGCGCTGTCAGCGTGGGGATGGGCAGGCGTTTCGCCAGCTCTTCGCGCGGCACAAGATCGAGGTCACCCGGTTGGTCTTTCGCATGGTCGGTCCGCGCGCCGATCTCGAGGACATCATCCAAGAGGTGTTCCTCCAGGTGCACCGCAGCCTGAAAGATTTTCGCGGCCAATCGAAGTTTACGACGTGGCTCCATCGCGTCACCGTCAATGTCGTCTTGATGCACCGGCGCGCGGCACGAAGCCGCCCTCAGCTCGTGTCTCCCCAGGTCGAGGACGTTCAGCCCGACTCGCGTCTGCCCCCGGACGAAGACGTTGCTCGGCTCGAGCGCGTGCGCGCCTTCCGGCGCGTGCTCGACAAGCTCGCCGAAAAGAAGCGCACGGTGTTCCTGCTCCACGAGGTCGAGGGCTTGGCACCCGCCGAGATCTCGAAGATCGTCGACGCGCCCGTGCTCACCGTGCGAACGCGGCTCTTCTACGCTCGGCGCGAGCTTGCCGAGATGCTCAAAGACGAGCCGGCCTTGGAGAGCTTCGCACGATCGTTCGCGCGCGGGGCGGAGAGCTCGGCCGAAGTGGTTCGAGAAGCCACTGAGGAGGTTCGATGACGCCCGGCCTGCCGCCGGATGGCGGTTCGCTGGCGCAGGCGCTGCGCGCGTTGGCTCGCGAAACGGCCGAGATGCCGGTTCCCGAGCTGGATTGGGATCGCATCGAGCGCGCGCTCGCCGTGCAAGTCGAAGGTTCGCGCGAGCCGGCCGCTCAGGTTCCCGCGAAACGCCCGCGCGTGGTGGGTTCGCCCTGGGTGATCGCTTGCGCGGCGGCAGCCGTGGTGGCGGTCGTCTACGCTTCGCAGTCGGGGCGGCTTCGCGCGGTCACAGCACGCAGCGAGGCGAAATTGCCGAGCGTGGCCGAAGCGGGCAGCAGCGTGTTGACGTACGAGCGGGCGGGTGTCGTCTCGTTCTCGCTCGACCCGGAGTCGCGCATCGAAGTCACCCAAGGGAGCGCCGCCGGCGCTCCCTTCCCCATGACGGTCGTGCTCTTGTCGGGCACCATTCACGCCGAAGTAGCGCCGCAGCCGAACGGCGAGGTCTTCGCGGTCGAAGTGGGGCGCACGCGCATCGCCGTGCACGGAACGTCGTTCAGCGTCTCGCGCGAGGGCGACGAAGCCATCGTCGACGTTTCCCACGGTTCGGTGGCAGT
>DATEMX010000673.1:0-2030 GCA_035275365.1 Polyangiaceae bacterium
GACGGCAAGCGCACGCTCCTCGATGTCGTCGACGGTTCGCCGTTCGAAGACCTGTCGACGCTCTCCACCATCACGAAGCTCTTCTTCGAGGGGCTGCTCATTCCCCGCGAAACGCCGGAAGCGCCGGTGTCGGACGAGCACGTCGTCGTGCCGAGCGAGCCCGAGCCCGCCATCGTCGACGAGGGGCCGAAAGAGGCCGAGAAAGCTACCTCCGACAAGCCCCCCGCGAAGCCTGCCGAGAAGACGGAGAAGTCCTCGTCGCGGCCCGTCGTGTCCATCAGGTCCGACAAGGCCGATGAGCGTGCGGCCGTCACGGTGCCCGAGTCTCAGGTCGCCAAAAAGACGCTGACTTCGCTTTCGGGTGAGGTGCGCGCGCTCAATCCCACCGTCACGGCCGTGATGGGCTCGCTGCCTTTGTCGGGGTCTGCGCTGCCGACAGCATCGGGGCCAAAGCCGCCGCTACCGAAGAGCACGATGGGCGTTTCGGCGTCGCCTTCTCCGCCGGCCGCGTCGGTGCGTCCGATCGAGCTGCAACCGCGCGAAGGCAAGTCGGGCATCGCCGCCATCGCCGGCCATGCAAAGGGCGAATCTCCCGAGCTGCACGAAATGAACGCGCTCTTGTCGGAGGACGACGGGCCGCACACCTGGCCTGGTCCCGCCGGCGCTCCCAATACCAAGCCCGGCATTGCACCGCCCGCCAATCCTCCTCCGAGGGTCTCGCCCATTTCGTCGCGGCCGGAGCGAAACGGCGGCGTCGTCGAGACGGCCGTCAAGTTCGCAAGCGTTCCGCATGAGCCGAGCGAGCGCCCGCGAGGACCGCGCTCGCGTCCGCTGCAGATCGAGCCGCCGACTCGCGAAGATTCGCTGAGCCCCCATTCCGACGAGTCGAACCAGCTTTTCGCCCGCTGGGAAAAAGAGGGCCTCCACGACGAGGGCGATCTTCACGATCCGCTCGACGACGACGTCCCCGACGTTCTCGCGCGGACGCCCGAACAAGAAGCCCGTCGGGCGTGGCTCTTGCGCTTCGTGGCGGCCCTTTTGGGGTTCTTCGCCGTCATTGGCGGATTTGCCTTGCTGCGGGCGCGCGTCGACACGCCGCACGATCCGTCCCCCGATTCGAGCGCCAAGGTGCCGACGGGGCCCGTCTCGTCGGTGCTCGCGCCCATCGCCACGGGCAGCGCGGGGCAGATCGCCCCCACGTTCACGACCAATCCGATCGCCACCGCGTCGGCTACGGCCCCGGCGGTACCCGCTCTGCGCCGACTCGCGAGCCTCGACCTCGATGTCCCGGCGTCGCCCGATGCAGCGACCGATCAGGCTTGGGATGCGGCCACGGCCGGCCTCGCATCGAACGATTTCAAGGCTGCCGACAAGGCCTTGGCCGATCTCGGCAAGCGATCCGATTTGCCCACGCGTGAGACCGCTCGGCTCGCGAGAGCGCTGCTTTGGACCTCGAACGGCAAGCAGGGCGAGGTGCGGCCGGTCATCGCCGATCTCGCCGCCAACGCGACGACGTCGTCCGTTCGCAAGCGCGCCCGCGACATGTTGAAGCACTAGGGCGTGTCGCTGAATTCTGGTACCCGTAAACGTGCCCGTGCCCGTACACGAAGGTGAGCAAGTTCTGCGAGGAGGAGCCGATAGGACGGTGTGGAGCTGGATCACGAGAAACAGGCCCCCGCGTGACCGGCCTATCCCTTGCGATGGCGCCCCCCCTTGACCACCTGCGGCATGCTGGTGGGCACGGTTGATGGTGCTGTCCAGGCTGTGCCACTCGTCGTCCCGCTCGGTCTGCACATTGCCCAACTCGGAAAACTTTCCGGCGAAAAAGCCGGGCACGGGCACGGGCACGCGTACGGGCCCCGGCCTCCGAATATGGGGACACGCCTTAACACTACTTCGCCAGATTTCATGGAGGTGCGAGGAGTCGCATCAACCCTCGACAGTGCCTGCACAGCAGGGGCGCAACGAGACGATGAACCACGAGCCTGCGTATGGCGGGAAGCGTGGGCCGATGCGTCGTGTCGCTACGC
>DATEMX010000674.1:0-4271 GCA_035275365.1 Polyangiaceae bacterium
CGCCGTCGGCGAGCTGGAACTTGCCCGCGCGGTTGGCGACGGCGCCCGTGAACGCGCCGCGCACGTGCCCGAAAAGCTCGCTCTCGATGAGGTTTTCGGGGATGGCGCCGCAGTTGATGGTGACGAATGGGCCCGAAGCGCGGGGGCTTCGGCGATGAAGCTCGCGCGCGATGAGCTCTTTGCCGGTGCCCGTCTCCCCCGTGATGAGGACGCTGATGTCGGTGGTGGCCACCTTCTGCAGCTTGCGAAAGACCTCCATCATCGACGCGCAGGCCCCGATGATTTCGCCGAAACGCTTGTCGGAGAGCTCTTGCGAGAGCTTCTCCTTGTCGGCCCGAAGGGCCGACAAGAGCATCGCGTTCTGCAAGATGAGGGACGCCTGGGCGCCGTAGATGGTGAGCATGTCGAGCTGCGGGCGCTCGAAGAGGTGCTTGACCCGGTCGTTGCCGACGTAGAGCGCGCCCATGACCTCGCCCTGCGAGAGCATCGGCGCGCACATGACCGACGAGAGCTGCAGCGCCACCACGCTCTCGCTCTTGCCAAAGGTCGTGTCGGCCAGCGCGTCAGACACGATGATCGGCTTCGCCGTTTGCAGCACGGCTCGCACGATGCTGTCGGAGACGCCGCCGCGTTCGTCGGCGATGCACTCCTTGCTGACGTTGCGAAGAGCGCGCACCGAGACCTTCTTTTCGCCCTCCCCGGCGTCTTCCGGCAGGGTCAGCAAGATCACGCCCTTGTCGGCGCCGGTGAGCTCGAGGATGTCGTCGAGCATCGTCGCCAAGAGCTCGTCGATGGATCCCTTGTGCACGAGCTTTTCGCTGAAGCTCTGCAGCTTGCGGAGCTTCAGGATCTCGCCTGACGCCGAAACGCCTTGCGGGCCCGGCGCGTCATCGTCGCAGCTTTTGCTCGTCGCGTCGGCGAACATGCTGAAAGCAAGCTGCTCGGAGCCGAAGGTGAGCCTATCACCGTGGCACAGCCGCCCGCGCCGCTTCTTCTTCCCGTTGATCAGGATTTCGCCCTGGCGATCGCCTTCCTCGACGTTGAAATCGCGCCCGTCGAAGATGATCTGAGCGTGGTGGTCGGCAACGTCGCGCGCGGGAAGCGAGAGGTCGTTGTCGAGCGAGCGACCTATCGTCGTCACCGCCTTGTGAACGCTGTATTCGCGCGGGCCCCCACGCGGCGGGAAGTATTTGAGGGTCGGCATTCGTCGTGGATCCTAGCGTCCTTGGAGACTTGGGGCGGACCTTCCGATGCGTCTCCGCTGCGAGTGAGTATCCCCGGGCTACGCTATCGTAGCACTTTAAAATAGTATTCCCGAGACCTGAAACCCCATGCCTCCGGGCACCGGCATGAACCCCCCGCCTGTGACCCGGACGGGCGCCGTTGGATTCGAGCCGAAGATTCCACCGTTCGACGAACCGAAATCTTTCGCGTCGAGCGAAAAAATCCCTCCCGCTGCAAGCCCGAGCATCCCGGCAGTGCCCTGAAAGATGAGCCCGCGGCGCACGTCGTGATCGCCTCCCGCATAAAAGAGATAGATGGGCGTCGACACGCCGACGCCCGCGCCGAACCCGATCCACATCCACGTGAGCGTAGTGTACGACGGGATCCAAACGGTCGAGACCGCCGCGGCACCGAGGAGACCCGCGTTGTAGCCGATGAGCCCGCCGAGCGACGCCGAGTCGTTCGCTTCGCCGAAATCGCTTCCGGCCGCGCTCGCGCCGTAGCCGAACATGCTGCCGGCGATGGTGCCCCACATGACCGAGCTCCCGAGCAAAATGCTCGTCTTCGGCGACGGCTCCATGGTGATCGCCGCGACGTAGCCGAGGCCCGCGCCCACCGTCGAACCGAAGAACACGCTCCTCGCAAAACCGCGAAAGCCCCACTCGGAATCGGCCCCCGAGCGCACGAATTGGTAGCTGGCGATGCCGATGCCTTCACCCGCGCCGAGCGCCATACCGGCCGCGATCGCCGCGGGCATGCCGCGCGGCATACGGGGACGATCGAGAAAGAACACGCCAACGGGTGCAGCGACGCCCAAAATGGCCGGCGCTAGAAATTTGAGCCCGGGATCATCGATTTTGAGCTCGGCATCGAGCCAGATACCGGTGCCGACGCCATAGCCCGCGGCAACGCCGTAGAGCGTGCCGACCTCGAGATCGGTCGCCGATTGACTGGACGAGCTCGACGGCGGCGCGTACTGCATCGGCGGCGGCGTTCCCACTTGCCATACCTGAGGTCCCGTCGACCACCCCCCCTGCATCGGCGCGGGCGCCTGCGCATGCGCCGATGACGGCGCGAGCGACCCCGCTGCTGCTACGGCTAGGACGGATAGGGTGGCACGAAACACATGGAGCATCGCAAATCCTCCTCGGGTGATCTGGGCCGTATCGTTTCGCGCTTGCGCGCGTCAAGTTTTCGACTCGATCCCGAGAAATGGTCGCGAACCGCGAACTGCCCGGTCGAGTTTCCCGTCAGAACGCGAAACCAGCGTTGAGGTGAAGAAACATCACGAGCGACGAGTACTTGCCGTCCTGGTTGGGAACCGCGCTGATGGCCGGCGCTGGGTAAATGCGCTGCGGCCCCACGGAGCGCTCCAAAAAATCGACGACCGTGAAGCTCGCTCCCAGCGTCATCGCGCCGCCGAAGCGGCGGCGCACGCCGAGCGAACCCATCAGCTTGAAGGCATCGGGGACGGTTGCGTCGAGCGTCGCTGCGCCGACGGCCGACGTGTCGAAGCCGGCGCTGCCGTAAAGCTCGGTGGGTTCGTCGATCCAATAGCCCGCGCCGAAGCGCATCGCGCCGGCGTCTTGCCAGCGGCGCGGAACGGCGAGGACGATCTGCCCGCCCACGGGGTTGGCGTCGGAGCCGTCGGCGTTGCGCGCGCAGGCTCCTCCCTTGCCGACGACGCACTGCCGATCGACGACCGACCATGTGACGTATTCGCTGTCGAATCGCAGCTCGAGTGCGCGCGAGACCCGCGCGGCGACGCCGAAGCGAAAGACGTCGGGATAGCTTATCAGCAGGTCCGCATCCATCGTCTCGGGGGTCGCGTACGATTGCCGGAGCGTTCCCGTCATGCGCATCTCGCCGAAGTTCGGGCGGCTCGAATACGACGCGCCGATCCGCACGGGGCCGCGCGGGACCGGCTCCCAGAGCACACCGACGGCCACGCTGGGATCGACGCTGGTCACCTCGATCAGCGCGCGGCCCTCGTGAATCGAATCGTCGGACCCGGTGGGGTTACGCGCTTGCACGTGGTTGATGCTCGAAAGCACGGCGCTCGCGGAGACGCCGAGCGAAAAGCCCGCGTCCGGCAGGCGGAACCCCGCCGCCACCGTGTTGTAGAGCGATCGGTGCGTTCCGCTGATGACGGCCCAGCGCTGCGAGCCGTCGATGGCGCCGCGTGCGTCGGCGCGCCCGGCGAACGCCGTGTTCTTCGCCCACTCGACCTCGCCTCCGAACGGGACATAGAAGCCGACGCCGGCAAAGAAATTCTTCGTTCCGAAGTCCGTCGAGCCGCCCAAGAACGGAATCACGAGGAAGTCGCGGGCGGTGTTCCGGCCCGTATTGGCGGCGATGTACGTAGGGTCGGTGCCCATCTCCGCGTTGGCGGGAGAGAGGCCCGAGGCCGCTCGATCGAAGCTCGCGTGGCGATAGGCGAGCGTCGCGTCGACGACGATGTTGGTGCCCGTCATCCCCCCGAGGGCGCCGGGATTGAAGTAGATCGCGTACGGATTGGCGAGCGCCGGATGCCCGTGTGGATCGGCGAGCCGCGGATTCAAAAACCCGCTCGCCAGCGCTTCTCGCCCAGAAACGAGCAACAGGCATCCCGCCCAAACCGACGCCATCGTGACGAAACGTCGAGCCCTCATCGAGCGAGCGTTGCGAACCATGGTTCGTTGACGATACATACACTGAATGGGGACGTCACCCGCCGCTCGCATCGCAGCCGTTCTTCCGCCCGCGATGGGCGTTCTTTTTCTTTCCTTCGTCCATTCCCTCTTCGCCGGGTGCATCGATCCCCGGGCCAACTACGACGAGTTTGCGGCGCGCCCCGCGGCCACGGCACCCGAGAGCGACGCGGCCGCAGTCGACGTTCCCCTCACCGCCTGCGAATCGCTGCTTCAGCAGCCTCTCTCGGGCAAATACTTCACGTCGTGCATGGTGAAGGCCACGGGACTGCCCTTCGCGCTCGCGATCGACCTGTCGGTGACGGGCATCGACGCCGGAATGCCCGAGGTTCAGATCTCGTTTACACCACTTCGTAT
>DATEMX010000675.1:0-2469 GCA_035275365.1 Polyangiaceae bacterium
CCAACCACTCCCGCGCCATCGCCGCCCGCGCCGCCACCATCTGCACCCTCGCCCGGCGCGGCTGTACCTGCGCCCGCAACACTTGCTCAACCGCCAGGCCCGTCGGAGGTATCCGCGGCCGCGGCGGAATCCGCCTCGCGATCGACGCCGGATACGCCGCTCCCTTCCGCGGCGGCGACGGAGACGCCGGCCGGTGTCGACACGAACGCGCACAGCCGCCCCGTCACGCTCGGTTTTCGCGTGTCGGGCTACCTTCAAGCACAATACGAGAACAGCCAACTCTCCGAAGACCAACTCCAGCAAGGCGGCGTGCCGCAAAACCGCGATCGCTTCGTGCTCCGGCGCGCCCGGCTTCGCGTCGATCACGGATGGACCTACGCCGCGGGTTCGCTCGAAGTGGACGGCAACTACGCGAGCAAAGCGTCTTTCAGCGTTCGGCGCGCCGAAGCCTCGCTGCTCTACCGCGGGCCGAACGGCGACAATCCCCTTCCCTTCGCGGCGCTCACGCTGGGCGTCTTCGAAACACCCTTCGGCTACGAACTCATGGATTCGTCGCGCTCGCGCTGGTTCATGGAGCGCTCGACGACTTCGCTCGCGCTCTTTCCAACGGAGCCCGACATGGGCGCGCGTCTCTCGGGCGCCGTCAGCTTCTTTCGCTACGCAATCGCGATCGTCAACGGTGAACCGCTCGACGATCGCTCGGGTCGGAGCCTCTCCGATCCCAACGCCGCCAAGGACATCGTCGGTCGGTTCGGGGTGGTCACCCAGCCAACGGAAAAACTCCGCGTCTCCGGCGGCACCTCTTTTCTCCACGGCAAGGGATTCCACCCCGGGTCATCCGCCACGAAAGACAGCACGACCTGGGTCGACGTGAACGAGAACGGCCAAGTCGAACAGGGCGAAGTCAACGGGATCGCCGGGCGCGCCGCGGTGCCTTCGCAAAACTTCTCGCGCTGGGCGTTCGGCGCCGATTTGCAGGTACGCCTTCGAACCTCGCTCGGATGGTCGACGCTCTACGGCGAGGGGTACGTCGCCAAGAACCTCGACCGCGGCCTCGTCGTGGCCGATCCCGTCGCCACCGACCTCGACGCGTCGGGGAGCGAGCGCACGGGCGACGTCCGCGAGCTCGGCGGGTACGTCGCGTTCGTGCAAGACATCGGACGCTACGGCGTCGTGGGCTTGCGCGCCGACGTTTACGATCCCAACTCCGATTTCCTGCGCCAGAAACAAGGCAAGCTCCTGCCGGCGTCGTACAACGTGACCACGCTTTCGCCGCTCCTCGGCGTCGTACTCGCCGATCAAGCTCGTCTTCTCTTTCAGTACGATTTCATCAAAGATCATTTCGGCAAGGACGCGCGGGGCGTGCCCACCGATTCGAAGAACGACCAGTGGACGCTCCGCCTGCAGGTGATGCTGTGATACGCGGCTGGCGGTGCCCCTTCGTCGCCGTTCTCCACGCGTCCGCGCTGGCCGGTTGTGGCGAAGGCGCCGCTTCGACCACGCTGGGCTTCGACGAGCCGCTGCGCGCTCGCCCCTACTCGGTCGTCGGCGGCCAGCAAAAGGCCCAGTTTCGCGAGGGCAATCCGCCCATCACTCCAGAGGGCCCCACGACCACGTTGGAGAACATGGGCGACGCCGTCTTACCGCCCGGCAAGATCGGAAAGCGGTTCGAAGGCGCCGCGAGCCCCAGCGCGGTGGCCATCGGTTTGCGGCTGCGCGATCTGGGCTCGGGTCATTGGGTCATCCCCACGGGCGCGCTCGATCTCACGCGTACGCCGCCGCAGATCCTCTGGAAGGCGGAGGTCGACGTCGGCTACGGCCTTCCGCCGGGGCTCGCGGCGCTACGCGCGTTCGCTATCGACGACGCCGGCAACGCCGGGCCGCCGCGAGACACGACCGTGTGCCTCGCGCCCCCCATTCCCGACAACGCGGCTTCGTGCGATCCGAGCTTGAGGCCGCCGGCCGTCGTGCTGTCATTGTCGTGGGACACGAACGTCGACCTCGACCTTCGGCTCGTCACGCCGAGCGGCAAGGTCGTCGCACCCGGCAGGCCCACGACCGCCGACGGCGACATCACCGGTGAAGCGCTCGCCGATCCCCACACCGGGCGGCTCCAATTCGACTCCACGCGCGGGTGCGTGTCCGACGGACGCCGGCGCGAAACCATCGTCTGGCAAGCGCCTCCTGAAACAGGGCAATACCTCGCGTACGCCAACCTCTTCGACGCGTGCGACCAATCGTCGGTCAGGTTCAACCTCGACCTCTACGTAGCCGGTGCGCCGGCGGCCGAGGGCGCCGTGACGCCCCAACTGCGAACCCACCTGGCCAGCGGCATTCTCTTGGCCGTCGACGCCAACGGCGGCACCGGCCCGGGCCTCTTCGTCAGGGATTTCGTGCTCCGCTAGCGTCGCGCGGCGAAAATTGGCCCCCAGATTCAAGAGCATCGAGAAGCAGGTAGATCGGCGCCGG
>DATEMX010000676.1:0-2143 GCA_035275365.1 Polyangiaceae bacterium
CGGCCCTGGCATATTTGCCTGGAGCTATGCCCGATGAACGGGTAGAGGAAGTGGATGCGCGGACAGCCCGAGATCATCGATTTCTTGAACGAGCTTCTCACCTCCGAGCTCACGGCCATCAACCAGTATTTCGTGCACTACAAGATGTGCGCGAACTGGGGCTATGACCGGCTCGCATCGAAAAAGAAGGAGGAATCGATCGAGGAAATGAAGCACGCCGACGCTGTCATCGAGCGAATCCTCTTTCTCGACGGCACCCCCAACATGCAGCGGATGAACCCCGTGCGCGTCGGCGAGAATCCCATCGAGATGAACAACGTCGATCTGGCGCTCGAAATGGAGGCCGTCGATCACCTCCGGCGCGGGATCGCGCTCGCCCTCGCCAAGGGCGACCACGCCACGCGCGATCTCCTCGAGCGGATCTTGAACGACGAAGAAGACGCCATCGACTGGCTCGAAACGCAGGCGAGCCTCGTGGCCGATCTGGGCAAAGAGCACTACCTCGCCCAGCAAATGCGCGAGTGAACGTCCGCGGCCGAACGCTCGCTCGAGAAAGCGTAGCCCCGTCGTAGGTCTTCATCGACGAAACCACTGCTCGCGCGCTCCCAAGCTCTCGAGCTATATTCCTCGTACGATGGGCGAGCGTGTGCCGGGGCCAGAAGGGGATTCTTCGGCTAGGTCACCGTCGGTCCAACGCGGTGTCGCTGAGCGGTTGGTGAGCGAAGGGCGCATCAGCCAAGCGCAATACGAGGCTGCCGTGGCCCTCCAAAAGCGGTTCCAAGGGCGCATCGAGGACGCGCTGATCGACGTCGAGGCCCTGTCGGAGGTCGATCTGTTGAAGTACCTGGCGTCGCTTTATCAAGCGCGCTTCGTCTCCACCGAGCGGCTCGCCAAGGCCGACATCGATCGCGCCACGCTCGACAAAGTTTCCAAGAAGCTCGCGGAGCGTCTCAACGTCGTTCCCGTGCTCTTCGACGCTGCCACGAACACGCTCTCCGTCGTTACGGCCGATCCACAAAACGTCGATGCCCTCGATCAGGTGCAGAAGGGAGCCGGCGCGCGCGAGGTCAAGCCGCTGGTAGCGCGCCCTTCGGCGGTGACGGCGGCCGTCGCCAAGTTCTACAAAGGCGATCCGTTCGCGTTCAACGCGTTCGAAGGGAGGCGCAAGGAATCGGGATCGATCGAACTCGGGTTGTCGGTCTCCGGAGCGTCGCTGTCGTCGTCACCGTCGAAAGGCCACTCGGGTGGTCCTCCGGCGATCTTTTCGATGGGTGCCGTGCCCGTGGCGGCGCCCGCGAAGAAGGTCGCGGCCCCCGAAGACAAGCGCATCAGCTTGCCCGAGCTTTCGCTGGGCGTCGAAGAGTCGTGGGGAACCTCGAACATCTACATCGAGTCGCTCAACGTCCTCATCACGTTGCTCGAGAACTCACGGCAAGACTTGCGCGGGCATTCCGCCCAGGTGGCGCGCCTCACGCGCAAGATGGCCGAACGCATCGGGCTCGCGCCGGTCGAGCAGAACGCCATCGTGGTGGCCGCCTACCTGCACGATCTCGGCAAGATGGCGACTTACCATCTGACGGCGCTCAACGTCTCGCAATACGAGGCCGCGCGTACGGCCGCCCAAAAGTCCTACGCGACGCCGAGCCGGCTCATGAGCAGCGCCAAGCTAGTCCCTACCACCGTGACCGCTCTCGAGGGCATGTACGAGCGATACGATGGCAAGGGGCTTCCAAACCAGGCGCAGGCCAAAGAGATCTCGCTCGGTGCGCGATTGCTAGCCATCACCGACAGCTACCTCGATCTCACGGAAAACCCACAGAACCCATTTCGCAAGACGCTCTCGCCGAGTGAGGCGTGCGATGTGCTCGACAAGTACAAGGGCTCGGTCTTCGATCCGCACTTGCTGGATCTCTTTCGCGCGACCATTGCGGGCGACGATCTTCGGGCGCGCATCTTGGCCAATCGGCGCCTGGCCCTGCTCGTCGATCCCGATCCGGAGGAGACGACGGTGCTCGAGCTGCGGATGATCGAGGACGGCTTCGAGGTCCGGATTGCACGCACTTTCGAGCAAGCCAAGGAGATTTTGCAAAAAGGCGGCATCGAGCTGGTCGTCAGCGAGCTCGATCTCGAGCCGCCGTCGTCC
>DATEMX010000677.1:0-9906 GCA_035275365.1 Polyangiaceae bacterium
CCGAGCTTGGTCGATTTGCTCGACGACGCGCTCGACGGTCGCGCGCAAATGTCGAGCCTGCACGCGGGCGCTCGCCTCCGGCTGATCGTCGACTACGAGACGGCCCTCGGCGCATTCGCGCGGTACCTCGACATCGTCGCCATCGAATACCTCGCGCTCGACACCGACGCGCCGCCTCTGCGAGTCTATCGCTTTCGCGGCGACAAGAGCCAAGGGTTCTTCGACGCCAAGGGACACCAACCCTACAAGGGCGGGTTTCGCACGCCCGTGCCCTTCGCCCGGATCTCGTCGCGCTTCAACATGCGCCGGATGCATCCCATCCTGCACGTCGTGCGGCCCCACAACGGCGTCGACTTCTCCGCCTCTTCGGGTACTCCCGTCTATGCGGCCTGCTATGGCAACATCTCCTGGATGGGCGACAGCGGTCCAAGCGGAAATCTCGTCACGATTCGCCACGCCGGAGGGCTCACCACCGGGTACGCTCATTTGTCTCGTTTCGCGCCGCGTCTCGCGCCGGGTCAATCCGTGGAGACGCGACAACTCATCGGCTACGTGGGTTCGACCGGTCGATCGACCGGTCCTCACCTTCACTTCAGCGCGAAGAAGGGCAATGCCTTCATCGACCCGCTCAGCCTGCGTCTCGATGGCGATCGCGTGCTGCCCAAAGGGGAGCGCGACGAATTCGAGCGGCAACGGACGACGCTCGACAAGCTCCTCGACGCAGTGCCCCTCCCGCTGCTCCCGCCCGAGCTGCGCGCCAAACATAGAGCCGACAGCCTCGAGGGCGAGGACCTCGAGCTCGAAGACGGGCACTAGACCCTAATCCTTGGCGGCCTTGGCGGCTTGGCGGCGACCGAGATCGCCTCCGGACAAGAGGTCGGCGCTCATCGATACCTCGGGCGCGGACGCGCCTTCGCGCGGGATCGTAACGACGAAGGTGCTTCCGCGACCGGGATCGGATTCGACCCACGCCTTGCCGCCATGGCTTTCGGCGATGTGCTTGACGAGCGCGAGGCCGATGCCGCTACCGCGCACTTGTCGTTCGTTGCCCGCCGAGCCCCGCACGAAGCGCTCGAAGATGCGGCGGCGCTCGGCCGGCGGGATGCCCGGGCCTCGATCGCTCACCCGGATTTCCATGTCGCGACCGCGCGCGAGAACGTCGACCGTGATGACCTTGCCTTCCTTGGCGTATTTGAGCGCGTTGTCGAGCAGGTTCATGAGCAGGAGCTCGAGCGCGCGTTCGTCGAAGAGGGCCGACGGCAAAGACGGCGCTACCGTGACGGCGACGTCGACACCTTCGCGCTCTGCTCGGTAGCGATAGACGTCGACGGCGCGCGCCACGGCCTGCCCGACGTTGCCCTCGTGAAATTCGAACGCCGATTTTCCCCGCTCGAACTTGGCGAAATCGAGCACGTTCTCGATGAGCGCCGTGAGACGCTCGCTCTCGTTCACGATGATCTGCAGGTACTCACGGCGCTTCTCGTCGCTGGCGACGCGTCCGCTGAGGAGTAGCTCGCCGAACATTCGCACGAGCGAAAGCGGCGTCTTCAGCTCGTGCGAGACATTGGCGACGAAGTCACTCTTCAAGGCCGAGAGGCGGCGCTCTCGCTCGGCCGCGACGATGACGACAGCCATGCCGGCCACGATGACGGCGCACGAGAGACCCACCATCAGCATTTCGAGGAGCCGACGGCGCTCGACCCGCGCGCCGAGCTCTTGCGCGGAGGTCAGCGTGACCTGCAGACGCCAGTTGTAGAGCGTCGTGGGGAAGGGCCGCCCCACGGTAAAGTCACCGCCGCGAAGGGGTGGACCGAACACCACGCGGCCGTCCTCATCGATGACGTTGACGCGCGACGAGGCTGCCGCGTCGGGGAAAAGGCGCGGAAGGATTTCGTGGACGATGCGCGGCACGTCGTGCCACGCGACGACGACGTAGGGGCGCGCCGCGTTGGTGCGCTGCGCGTAGCCGATGAGGTAGCTCTGACCTGCATAGACCTTGTGAAGGTGGCGCAGCTCGTCGAAGGGTTCGCCGAGCTGAAACTCGGGGTAGATGCGCTCCACCAGCAACCTACGAAACGCGTCGTCTTCGGGTCCACCGCCGGCGCGTGACGCAAAGGCCAGCACGTCGTGCGCGGGACCCTCGGCGTCGAGGATGAGGATGGCGCGCACGGTCGGCGTCTCGCGCGCGGCGGTCGGCAGCCACCGGCGCGGGAGCGAGGCGAGCGCCGCCATGTCGGCGACCGCGAGCACCACGTTGTCTTCTTCTACGATGCGCTTGTCGAGGCGATCGACCTTTTCGTTGGCGAGCGAGAGCGTCGCTTCGACGACCGACTGTTGTCGCAGCTTCTCGATCTGGAACGTCGTGCGAAATGTCACTCCGCCGAGCACGAGAATGCCCACGAGGATGGCGGGCACCCACAAGAACGTGAAATGCCTCGGATGGCCCTCCCCGGACACGTGTCGCTCAGCCACGGGCCAACTGTACTGCTTCTGCTCGAAGAGCGCCCAACACTACCGTCGCAGATTTCTCGCTACCAGCGGGGGTCGTGCTAACTCGAAGGCACGAGGCGATCGGGGTCGAGCATCACGGCGCGCGCCGCGAGAAACTCCGCAAATTGCTCACCGAGATAGGTGAGCGCGTGGCCGTCGCCCTCGCCGAACGGTCCCCCGTCGCGCGGATTGGAGAGCTCCAATAGGCCCAGAAAGCGGCCGCCTTGTTCGACCGGCGCGCAAACGAGCGAGCGACACGCGTTGTCGATGAGCGCCCAGCGTCCTCTTTGTGCGCGCGAGTCGTTCGCAGCGTCTTCGATGACGACGGAGCGGCGCTTTCGCATCGCTTCGGCGATGAGCGCTTCTTTCTCGTTGGTGCGGATTCCGAGCGCCTTCTTTGCGCCGGGACCGATGGCTCGAACGACCACGAACTCGCGAGCGTTGATGTCGTAGAAATGCACGAGACCGATCGTGCAGGGAAGCTTGTCCATCACGAGTGACAAGACGAAGTCGGCACCCTCGAGAGCGTCGCGAAGGAAATGCAAGTCGTGCATGGCTTCGAACAAATCGGCGATGAGTTCGTCGCCCGAGAGGCGATTGCGGGGACTCGACGGTGTCGAAGCGCGAGGAGCGGGAGCGATCAACGGAACCGGCGCTGCGACCTGGGGCGCGCGAATCGGCTCCACTGCGGCGGGCGCAGGCACCTCCGGGGCGGCCGGCGCCGGAAACGCGGAAGGCGGGACGACAACACCGTTTGAGGAAGCGAGCGCGGCCGAAAGCGGGTCTAAAGCCGGGGCCGCGACCCGCGTTGGTTCGGCCACGACCGCGGGCGTCGCTTCGGGCGCGACCGCTGTGACCGGCGGGACGGCTGCGACCGGCGCTGCTACCGCAACCGGCAGAGGTGCGCTCCGAGCGATCGCAGGAGCGGCCGTCACCGGCGGAGCCGCGGCGAGGACGGGGAGGCTGGCGGGGACGGGGGGCGGCGCGGGAATGACCGGCGATGCCAGCGGCACCGACGCTGGCATCGCCGGCAAGAGTGACGCGCCCGCGAGCTGCGGCGGAAGCATGCTGACGAGCGGATCGCCCGGACGGCGTATCTCCGGACCTTGCCCCGTGTCCTTCCAATCCTTCCAGGTGAGCGTGGCGAGCGGGGGCCTCCGCGGCTTTCCTTGAAACCGATGGTCGAAGATGGCCATGTTCACCAACTTGCCGGGCTTGGCGCTGGTGAGAACGGCGCGAACGCCCTCGAACATGCCCGCCAAAAGACGAACGGCCGCGTCGACGGACGTGCCCTCTGGCACGACCCAAGCCGTTTCGCGGTAAGTCAACGGCGACGCCGGCGACGGATCCTCTTCACGTTTGGACAGAAGCTCGGCAAGCGGGAGATCCGGAGACACGCCGGTCGGGGGCGCCGGCGAAGCGAGGCCCTGCGCCACGGGTGGAGCAGTGGGGACCGCCACGGGTCCGGGAGCCAGCGGTGCTACGGCAGTCGCCGATGCAACCGCCGCCGCCGTCGCCACCGGCCCCCCAGAGCTCGTCGGGCGCGCAACGGAAGGCGACGGCGCTTGCGACCAAGGCTGCGGCGGTTGCGAAGCGTGTCGCGGCGGCGGCTGCGAGACGGGCCGAGGAGCCTGCGAAGCTGTCCGGGGTACCTGCGAGGCGCGCGCGGCCGAGGGCAAGGATCCGGGCGGTTTCGATCCCGGCCGCCCTCCCGACGCACCAATGTCCAAGAGCGCGGCAATGCGCTCGGCCTTCGACCCTGGCGGCTCGGTCGGCGATGCTCGAGGCTCGACCGAGCCGCCGCCGTTCCGCACCGCGGGAGGTCTGGACTTGGGACGCGACACGGGCGTGCCATCGGGTGCGCGGCGGACGATGTATTTCACGAACGTAGCGGGATCGATGGCGCGGTAGCCGTCTTCGAGGAGCTCGATGGAAAAACCCACCATCTCGTTCGGCTCGCCCCGCATGGAACGCGCCTGTTGCAACGCCGGCTGCCATTGGGTCGCTTCGACGACCCAATGCTCCGGCGCCTCGGCTCTATGAGAAGCGACCTCGATGAACCAACGCATCTTCGGCTAAAGACTCTCCGCTCCGAGGAGCTCGTACGTTCTCTGTCCGCGAGGGGTTAAAGGTAACCCATATTGAGGTATGCCGTTCCCGCGATTCGTGATCACTCGCCCAACCACCAGCACATCCGTTCAAGCCTGAGCCATGGGTGAAAAAGTACACGTACTGTCCTGGTCTACCAAGTTCTCGTTGCCGGATTGTTACGGTGAGTACCCCGCCGGCCTCCCGGCGAGCGATCGTATCGAGGGTGCCAATTGGGCTCGCTGAGCTTGCCAAAGCGGGCCGAGGCGGTCGATTCCGCGCTGTTTCTTTTGTTCGCGGCCGGCATGACGCTGCTCGTCGCGCGAGCCTTCTACGGTTACATGCTGGTGCAGACGGGTGGGGAGTGGTCCGCCCCGCTCGACGACGTGTTCATTCATTTCGACTACGCGCGCGCCGCTGCACGCGGCTACCCATTTCAATGGTCGGCGGGCAACGGATATTCGAGCGGCAACACGAGCCTGCTCTATCCGTTCGTTCTTGCTCTCGGGTACCTCGGCGGATTTCGCGGCTCGAGCTTGATGATCTGGGCCGGCCTGGTGGCCTGCGTCTCCGTCTTTGCGTTGCTTCTCGTCCTGCGTCGGCTATTCGACGGACTCCCGCCGAGGGTGAAATACTTTGCACCCCTGGCCCTCTTTTCCGTGGGCGCGCTCGACTGGTCGCTCTTCAGCGGCATGGAGGTGGCGCTCTATCTCGGCATCTGGGGCGGAGCGCTCGGCGCGGCGCTCGACCTCGAAGAGGATCTCGCCCGGCCGGACGGCACACGAGGCGTTGCCTTTGCCACGAGTGGGTGGGTCCTCGGCCTCTGGGGCGTCCTTCTCGTCCTAACTCGTCCCGAAGGCGCCAGCTCGATCGCCGCTCTCGGCTTGATGGTCGCGGCAACGGCGTACCAGCAAAAAAACACGCGCCGCGCGCTGTGCATCCTCGCGCAGTGCGGTGCACCCGCGTTCGCTGCGCTCGTCGGCCAAGCGCTCGCGAACCGCTTACTGACGGGGGAGTTTGCCGCGAGCGGCGCCATCGTCAAGCTGAACCTCTACAACCCGTACATGACGCCGCGCGAGAAGCTCGACGAGTACACATTTTTGCTGAAGTACGTCGTCTTTCGCAACACCGAATACCACTTTTCCGACAGCATGCCGTACGGGTACATCGTACCCGCGCTGGCGGCCGTGCCGCTCCTTTCCGAACGCACGCGCAAGATCGCTATCACGCTCTGGGGATCCGTCGCGTCGTGGCTCCTCATCGTCGCGCTGAACGCGCAGGTGCGCTGGCAAAATGAGCGCTACACGATGCCTGCCGTCGCCTGGCTGCTCGTCTTGGCCGCCCTGGGCATCGCGCTCCTCGTCGATCCCACGATCGCGCTCGTAAGCGCGGTGACGACCCAACGCGCCTTCGTGCATGCGCGACGAGCGCTCGCCTGCGTGCTCGTCGCACTCTTCGTAGTGCACCAAGAGCCACGCTTGCGCGACCAAATTTGGTTCTTCGGTCGCGCGAGCCGCAACATTCGTGACCAACACATCACCGCCGGCCGCATGCTCCGGCAGATGAACCCACGACCGCAACGCTTGCTCGTGGGGGACGCCGGCGCGCTCCTCTATGCCTCGGACCTGCCGGGCGTCGACCTCATCGGGCTCGGCGGGTTTCGCGATCTGCCATTTGCGCGCGCCGGCATCAACGGTCTCGGCGCCACGCTCGAGCTCCTCGAACGCGTGCCCGCCCCAGACCGACCCGACGTCCTCGCGATCTATCCTTCGTGGTGGGGAGATCTTCCGAGTTGGTTCGGGCGCTACCTCGCCGAAGTGCCTGTCCGAGGCAACGTCATCTGCGGCGGCTCCGAGAAGGTCATCTATCGCGCCGACTGGCACGCGCTCGGGCGCGGAGAAACGCCGGTCACCTTGCGCCCCGGCGAAGAGATCGCCGACGAGCTCGACATCGCCGATCTCGTGAGCGAGGGCGAGCACGCCTATCAGTTTCCTCATCCGAGCGCGGGCTTCGTAGAGATGAAGGTGTTGCCCGATCCGTCCGACCCGCGGAGCGAGCTCTTCGACGCCGGGCGGCGCATTCCGAGCGGCCGAAGCGAACACTTTCGTCTGAAGCTCGTACCAGGGAAGTCCGCGCGAATCGTGGTCCGCACGGCCCCCGAGCGCCCCACCCGAGTCCGCGTCGCCATCGACGGCGAAGCTATCGGCGCGCTCGAGTTCGTCGCCGCCGAAGGTTGGCGCGAAGGGAGCATCGGCATCGCGCGAGCGCGCGCGAGCGTCGACGTCACGCTCACGCCCGAGTCGGGCGACTGGGTCGACCATCACCTCTGGGCGGTACAGACGGCGGTACAGACCCGGTGAGCGCGCCTTTTCCCGGACCCTTTGGAAATCCGCCCGACGAACCGTCGATCGTCGCGGCCGTCGTCGCGCTCCTGCTGGTCTGGCAGGGGCGCGCCGCGTTCCGGGCCATGGCGCGGGCCCCCCGCGGCGTCGTTGCCGGAGTGCTCGCCCTTGCGGCGGCCGCGCTGTCGGCGGGCTACGTCTTCGCCTATCTGCGAGGCGGCCCCCGCATCATCGACGCGACGAGCTACTGGCTGCAAGCCAAGGCGCTCGCCGAGGGCCACGTGACGTGGCCCATTGACGAGCCCACGGCGTCGGTGCGAGGGCGCTTCTTGTTGACGAGCGGCTCGTCCGCCGATCCGCGTCTCAGCGTGATCTTTCCGCCCGGCTATCCCGCGATCTTGGCGCTTGGGTTTCTCTTGCGCGCGCCTTTGGCCGTCGGGCCGGCGATCGCGTTTTTGCTCGTGATCGGTACGTACGTCCTCGCCCTTCGCGTCAGCCGCCGCGCCGACGTTGCGTGTCTCGCGGCTTGCCTCTCGGTGCTTTGCGCGGCGCTCCGCTATCACACGGCGGATACCATGTCACACGGGTGGGCGGCGCTCCTCGTCGTGATTTCGTTCGCCGCCGCGTTTCACACGAGCGACACGGGCGTGACACGGGAACGCGCATGGGGAGCGGCTCTGGCGGGGCTTGCCTTTGGTTGGCTCGTGGCGACGCGGCCCATCTCGGCGTGCGCGGTGGTCGTTCCGCTCGGCTTTGCGCTGAGGCGCCTCCGCAGGCGCGATCTTGGGTTCGCCCTGGGCGGCGCCATCGTCCCCATTGCGCTTTTTGTCGTCGAGCAACGGCTCGCCACGGGTACGTTCTTCCTGTCGACGCAAACGGCGTATTACGCTGTCGCTGACGGGCCACCCGGTTGTTTTCGCTACGGATTCGGCGCGGGCATCGGTTGCCAACATGAACACGGCGCTTACGTCGATGCCGTCTTGCCGCGGGGTTTCGGATGGTCGGCTGCCACAATGACCACGCTGCGCCGGTTGCGACTGCACTTCATCGACGTGGCGAACGCAGAGCCGCTCACGGCGCTTATCGTACTGGCGCCTTTTCTGGCCTTCCGCGCGCGACGGACGCATTCCGTAGACGCCGAGCGCGTGGGTGCACTGCTGACCGCCATCGTTGCAATCATCCTTGCCTACGTGCCTTTCTACTTCGACGGAAGCTATCCGGGCGGCGGCGCGCGGTTCTTCGCCGACGCGCTCGCGCTCGAACATGTGCTCGTCGCCGTCGCCGTCGCCCTCCTCGCCGAGCGCGCGCCCCTACCCTTCCTCGACTTCCCTCTCGGGGCCGCGCTGACCCTCTCGATCTCCCTCGCAGGCTTTGCTTTTCACGCCTCCTACGAACACCTTGCTCTACGCGACCGCGAAGGAGGAAGACCTTTTTTCGAGCCAAGCGTACTGAAAACAGCAAAAATCGATCGCGGTCTCCTGTTCGTCGGAACGGACCACGCCTTCAACCTAGCGTACGATCCCGATGCTCGAGACGCGTGGCAGAAGCTCGTGGTCGCCCGCGAATACGGCGACGATCGCGATCGCATGGTTTGGGAGCGGCTCGGCAAACCGCCCTCCCATCGCTACGTATTCGACGGTCGAGAATCCCTGCCAGTCGTCGTCGCTTGGTCGCCACCGACTCCCTCGTTGCCATTTCGTTTCGAAGCGGAGGCCGAATGGCCTGCCGTTGCACAGTCGGGCGGCTTCTTCGAGCCAACCTTTGCTCAGGGTAGTTGCGCTTGGGGGGGGCGACTTCTGGCCGTCCGAACGAGGGTCGATCAGCCGTTTCACGGGACGATCTCGTTCCCCGTTCCCCGTCCAGGTCGGTTTCGGATCGCCGTTCATGTCGCCTCCCAAGGCTTCACCGTCGCCCGCATCGCCCTGCGCGCCGTGCCCGATGGCCCGCCGCTTGCTACCTGGGCCTTCGCACCCAGCCGCAAGAGCGACCTGACATGCGCTACCTTGTTGGAACAAGAGGTCAATTTGACCGGACATGGATGGCTTGACGTTTCCGCAAAAGCAGGTAGCGGCCTCGCCATCGACGCCATTGCGCTAGAGCCCGCGGGCCCTCTTATCGACACCCGCTAGACCACCGAAGCTCCTTTCCGTGCGAGAATCTGGGAAAAGACGTTGACATTCCTAGGCTTGCGGTGAGAGTTTAGCCAAATCGTGAGAGGTCTGCCTGGGAGGACGGCATGACGAAGAGCGAACTAATCGACGCCATCGCCGCGAGAGGGGACCTAACCAAGGCTCGCGCCGAGCTCGTGGTCAACTGCCTGTTCGACGCCATGACCGAGGCGTTGCAGCGCGGAGAAGGCATTGAAATCAGAGGATTCGGGAGCTTCACCGTACGACCCTACAAGCCTTACAGCGGTCGCAACCCGCGCACTGGTCAACCAGTTCCCGTACCTGCGAAGCGCTTGCCGTTCTTCAAAGTTGGCAAGGAGCTCAAAGAGATCGTCAACGCGAGCCGCCACCTCGCCATCACCGGTGGCGACGACTCCGACGACTGACTTCGTTTGGCCCACCGCTGACGTCTCCGGGATAGCCGCATGACGCCCCGTGAACAGGTAGCGCTCCTCGCTCGGGGGACCGTCGATCTCATCCAGGCCGACGAACTCGAGAAACGCATCGACTCGGGTCGCCCTCTCAGGGTCAAGGCTGGGTTCGATCCGACGCGCCCGGACCTTCACGTAGGGCACACCGTGCTGATGCAGAAGATGCGTCAGTTCCAAGAGCTCGGCCACACCGTAATTTTTCTCGTAGGCGACTACACCGCCATGGTCGGCGATCCGACCGGCCAAAACGATCTGCGCCCGCGGCTCACCCAACGCGACGTGATGGAAGCAGCCATCACCTACCAGGAGCAGGCGTTCAAAGTCCTCGACCGCGGCAAGACCGAGGTCCGCTACAACAGCGAATGGCTGTCGAAGTTTTCGCCCCTC
>DATEMX010000678.1:0-2284 GCA_035275365.1 Polyangiaceae bacterium
CCGCGCCAAACGCGTCGCCGCAGCCGAGAATAGTCAGTTGCATCGTCTCGATCCTATTGCCGTCTCACCGCGGAGCGAGTGTAAACGCACCGTTAGGGATTTCAGCCGATAGTTCGGGGCTCGCCCGCGTGCGGGCAAGAGGGGCCCTTCCCTAGACTTATGTCTCTGGGAAGTCTCGTTTTTTGTCGGTCGAGGCGTTTGCGGATCGCCGAAGTTATGTCAGCGCGTGCGTCAGTCGGGGTTCAACCGTCCGCCATCGTCTCTTCGAGTGGCAAGCGGCGCGCCTTCCGCAGCGTCCAGGCCGCCCGCGAAAAACTCGCTTCCAAATCGGGCAGCAAGCCGGAGTTCGAATACGAACTCCTGTCCATGTTCGTGCGCAACGAGCTGTCGGCCGCGATCGCCACCCCGCTCCTTGCCATCATCGTCGCCATGGGCGCCATGTTCTGGGCGCCGTCGCGCGAATTGCTGTTCTGGCTCGCGACCGTATTCGTGGCCAAGGGCATTCTCGTGGCGCTGTGCCGGCAATTCGCCAAGGCGCCGCGCAACGACGCCGAGACGCACACATGGCGCGCCAAGATCAGGGCGGCCGAGTTCCTCTACGGCGTGTGCTGGGCGAGCGTCGCTTTCATCAGCCCCGCCACGCAGAGCGAGGCGGCCCATACCTTCATCTTCGCCACGCTCATCGTCGTGATCTCGATGCGCGTGCTGTTCGCCTCCACGGTCAAGTCGATCGTCTATGCCGGCACCTTGCCGATGACCGCGGCCATCGTGCTCCGCTTCGTTCTCCTCGACAATCCGTTCTATTGGGCGATGGCGGCGATGGCGGTCGGCGTCTACATCTATTTCATCTGGCTGATGAAAGGACTGAACGCCACCGTCGTCACCATGCTCGAGTTCCGCGCCGAGAAGGACGCGCTGATCGCCGAGCTCGAACAGGCGAAAGCAAATTCCGACGAGGCGCGCTTCCGGGCCGAGGAAGCGAATCTCGCCAAGTCGCGCTTCCTCGCCACCATGAGTCACGAGCTGCGCACGCCGCTCAATGCCATTCTCGGCTTCTCCGAGATCATGCGCGCCGAGATCCTCGGGCCTCACGCCAACCCGACCTACAAGGAATATGCCGCCGATATCCATCAGAGCGGGCAGCACCTGCTCAATCTCATCAACGAGATTCTGGACATCAGCCGCATCGAGGCCGGACGTTACGAACTGCGCGAGGCGCCGGTCGACCTCGCCCACGTCGTCGAAGACTGCCAACGGCTGCTCAGGCTCCGCGCCGAGAACAAGGGCCTCAAGCTCATCGAGCATTTCGAGCCGGGCGTGGCGGAGCTTTGGGCCGACGAGCAGGCCCTGCGCCAGATTTGCCTCAACCTGCTCTCGAACGCCATCAAGTTCACGCCGCGCGGCGGCACCGTCACGCTCACCACGGGGCGCAACGCCTCGGGCGGACAGTTCTTGAGCGTGAAGGATACTGGCCCCGGCATTCCCGAAAGCGAGATCCCGCGCGTGTTGAAGAGCTTCGGTCAAGGCTCGCTCGCCCATGAGAGCGCCGAGGGCGGCACCGGGCTCGGACTTCCCATCACCAAGGGCCTGACCGAGCTGCATGACGGCACCTTCGAGCTCAAGAGCAGGCTTCGCCACGGCACCGAGGTGATCGTGTCCTTTCCCAAGAAGCGCGTGATCGAGCCCCTGCCCCGCGTGCCCGAACCGCACGAAGACGAGCCGAGGCCCGTGCGCGCGACCTGGCACGCGAGCGTCAGGCGTCAATTGTTGCGCCAGCAAGCGCCGTAATTCGCGAATTGCGCCCGCGATTTGCCGCGGTTTGCCCCGTCGAGACCGCCCTTGTTCCCGCCCCAATCGGGACTAGACTGCCGTCTCGGTCGCCGCCCGCGCGGCATGAGGGAACCATCGGGGGGAGCCATGAAGCGTCTCGGCTTTCTTGTTGTGCTGTTGCCCGCCCTGGCATTTCTTTGCGGCGCAACCGGACAAGCGCGCGCGGCCGTTCTCATCGTGGTCGACAAGCCGAGCCAGACCATGACGGTCGCCGTCAACGGTGCCGTCCAATATCGCTGGTACGTCTCGACGGGCGCCACGGGCTTCTCGACGCCGGCCGGCTCCTACACGCCCTTCCGCATGGAGCAGATGCATTACTCGCAAGAGTGGGACAATGCCGGCATGCCGCACTCGATCTTCTTCACCTCGCGCGGCCACGCCGTGCACGGCTCGAACCACCCCGGCCTCGGCACGCCCGTGTCGCACGGTTGCGTGCGCCTGTCGCTGACCAACG
>DATEMX010000679.1:0-3387 GCA_035275365.1 Polyangiaceae bacterium
ATATTCGCGACTAGGCCGCCGACGTGCGCGATCTCCCCGCCGAGCGCGTGCACGAGCACCGCGACCCCCCCCGCAAGATCGCTCCGTCAGGGCTGCGCGTTGCCCGGCGTGACCCCCGCCATGTACGCGCGCGTGATGTCGGCTTCGTCGAGAAATCCGACAATCTTGCCCGATTCGTCGAGCACCGGTAGCTCGCGCAACTCGTTGCGAAGCATGAGCTCGATGGCGGAATGAAGGTTGTCGGTGGCCATCACGGAGAGCGGCGCTTCCATGAGGTCGGCCGCAACCGTGACGAACTCGAACTCGGGCTGACTCGCGAAGGTGCGGAGGAGCTCCGCGTTGACCATCCCGACCATTTGACCGGCAGCGTCGATGACGGGAAAGACGTCTTGCCAGGAGCTGTCGGCCATCTGGCGGATGACCTGATGTGCCGGCGTGGCCATCTCGAACGAAACGTAGGGGCGATCGCGGACGGCTACGTCGCCGGCGCGAAGCTCTTCGAGTGCGTGGTAGACGAGATCGTGCCGGTGCGCCGGCGACTCTCGCTTGGTGGAGACCTGCGCAGGATAGAGAGACCGCTTGCGGAGCACGACGAAAGCAATCCCTTCGGCGAGCATGAGTGGAACCAAGAGGTCATAGCTGCCAGCCAACTCGCAGACCATCACGAGCGAGCTAATCGGCACGTGGGCGATGCCGCCGTAGAAGGTTCCCATGCCGACGAGGGCGAACGCGCCCGGATCGAGCCGAGGATCGTGAGAGAGGAGCTCTGCGGCCCTACCGAACGCACCTCCGAACAGGCCCCCGATGACGAGCGACGGTCCGAAATCGCCAGCGCTTCCCCCCGTGCCCACCGTGAGCGACGTGGCCACGATCTTGATGAACGCGATGAGCAACAACAGTTCGGCACCGAGCCATCCCTCGGGCAACCACGGCGCACCGACGATGGCGATTTGCGCGGCTCCGTAGCCGCCTCCGAAAAGACCTAGCCCTTGCCCAGGCTGTCCAATGCGCGGTCCGACCAGCATGACTACGGGCGTCACCGCGAGGCCCAGGGCCAGCCCTCCGAGCGCCGGCCGCATCCAGATGGGTACGCGAAGCTTCGCCGTCGCGTCTTGCACGACGCGGAGCAGCGACAAGAATCCCCCCGCGAGAACGGCCAAGAGCACCGCCATGGCCCCGTACCAAGGCAGATGAGCCGGAACGAAGGGGTAACCGGGCGCGTGCGCGAAGAGCGTCGACTCGCCCAAGAACGAAATGAAGACCGAATAAGAAACGACGCTGGCGAGGAGCGCAGGAATGAGCGCATCGGACTCGAAGTCGTCGCGATAGAGAATCTCGACCGCCAGGAGCGCGGCACCGAGCGGTGTGCGAAACACCGCGGCGACGCCGCCGGCCACGCCCGCGATCAAGAGAATGCGTCGCTCGCGTGCGCTCACGCGCAGGTAGCGCCCCACGACGGAGCCGATAGCTCCGCCGATCTGCATCGTCGGTCCTTCGCGTCCGCCCGAGCCGCCCGCACCGAGTGTCAAAATCGAAGCCAGAGCCTTGATGCCTACCACGCGGCGACGCACGACCCCCGCTTGGTGATGAAACGCGTGGATGGCCGCATCGCCACCTCCCCCGCGCGCTTCGGGCGCGAGGAATGTGGTGAGAAGGCCGGCCCCTAGCGCGCCGAGTCCAGGCAGGAGCGCGAGCAACCAGGGACGGAAAGGAGTGAACGAAACGGACCCCAACACGGACTCACCGCTCGCCCGAAGGGGCAGATAGCCGGCCAGGTCCTCGAGCAAAAACGTCTGCGTCAATTCGAGCGCCACAAAAAACGCCGAACCCACCGAGCCGGTGAGAGCGCCCACGAGCGCGGCGTGGAGCAGCATGCGACCGAGATAGCGGAGGTCGAGCTGCGGCACCGCGGCGGCCCGCAGCCGAAGCAGGCTGAAACCCCGCGACCGCTCCACCCGCCCTGCTGGTAACGCCATCGGGAGTGGCCCGAGCTTACACGACCCGCGACGTTCGCCAAGAGCACTGGCGCGAGATCTCGGGCGCCGTTCAAGCTCTTCGGCTAATGTGTCTCGCGGACGTTTCGATGGTGCTACGGGTCCCCTTCCGAGGTCTTCTGGCCGGGAGTCTCTCAGGAGCGATGTTCACGGCCCTCTCGGTCGAAGAGCGCTTCTTCGCGGTAAGCCAAGCGCGGCGCGAAGCCTACGTCCGCCTTTGGGCGCGTTCGATGTTGGGCTTGCTCGGCGTGCAGATCGTCCTCGACGCTCCCGAAGGCATGCCCAAGGAGCGTGGCGTTCCCATGCTCGTCGTCGCCAACCATCGATCGACCATCGACATCCTCTTGATGTTGCACCTCTTTGGCGGCCAGTTGCTGGCGCGCGGAGACATGGCCACGTGGCCGGGCATCGGCGCCTTGGCTCGACGCGCCGGAACGCTGTTCGTGGATCGCACCGATCCGCGCAGCGGAGCGGCAGCGGTGCGAAGCATGCGCGAGCGGATGCGAGGCGGTATCACCGTCTCGGTGTTTCCCGAGGGAACGACGTTCGAGGGCGACGAGGTAAGGCCTTTCCAAGCGGGAGCCTTCTTGGCGATCGCGCGAGAGAAGGGACGCGTCTTGCCCGTCGGGGTCGCCTACGAGCACCCCGACGCCATCTACGGCGATGAGCCCGTTGGCCGCCACATGAAGCGCCTCGCACAAGCACCGGCGACGCGCGTGGGCATCGCCGTCGGCAGGCTCGTCGACGCACGCGGTACCGCGGTTTTGGCCCTCGCTTCGGACGCGCAGCGACAAGTGCAAACGCTGGTCGAGAAGGCTCGATGCCTCGTTGGCGGCGCGTCTTAACTCGGGTGAGCGCCTTGACTCATCCCTGAACGGATTTAGCTTCTCTGCTCAACGGTTCACCGCTCGTCGGCACTTCGGCCCGGGGCGCGTGAACAATCCCATTCGGTGGCGCTCGCCTGAGCGTCCGAAGGAGCCATGATGAGTTTGCTGCGCGGCGGCGCTAGCGCGCCACGGTCTTCATTCCCCCTTTTACCCCTTCGAACCGGGGTCCTCTTTCCCGGCACGATGATCACGCTGCCGGTCGGCCGAAAACGCTCGGTCGCGCTCGTCGAATCTCTGACCACGGGCGACGTCATCGGCGTCGTCACGCAGCGCGATCCGAAGATCGTCGACCCCAAGCGCGACGACCTCTACGACACCGGGACGTTCGTGCGCGTCGCCGAAGTGGGCCGTGTCCCCTCCGGCGAATATCGCCTCACGCTCGAGGGATTGAATCGGTTCACGCTGACGAACGCCGTCACGACCGGCCCCTTTTGGCTCGGCGACGCATCGGTCATCACCGAGGTGGGCGGCGACACCGAGGAGGCTCGCCTCCTCGGCGATTCGCT
>DATEMX010000680.1:0-17083 GCA_035275365.1 Polyangiaceae bacterium
AGACACGACCTCGGTCGAGGACCGCATCATCGGATGCTGGAAAGATCTGTCGGCTCAGACGCCGCAGGAAATCCTCCTCGACAAGATGGGCGTCGGTTTCCTGCGGCTCGTCGAACGCGGCCTCATTCCTTCCATCGCCAGCAGCCCTTCGTCGCCGCAATTCCGCCTCTGGTCGGAGGTGGTGGCGTCTTTCGTGTCGCGACCCGAATACACGAACCTAGGGGTACTTCTCAGCAAGCACATCGACTTCGACACCTTGCCCGCCGTCGTCGAGCCGGATAGCCCGGTGCTCCTCGTTGGCGCGGCGGACGTGCTGAAGGGCTCCTTCAAAGTCTTCAGCTCGGCACTCGGCGAGATCAACCTCGATGCCTTGCTCGCGTCCGCCGCGATTCCGAATTTGTTTCCAGCCGTTTGGGTCGACGGGCACGCCTATTGGGACGGCATCTTCTCGTCGAATCCGCCGATTGTCGCTTTCTTGCAAAAGGCATACATGGGCAAGCACCGCTTACCCGAAGAAATCTGGATCATCCAGATCAACCGATCGGAGCACGATGCCGTGCCCGAGCGGCCCAGCGACATCTTGGATCGCCGCAACCACCTGTCGGGCAACCTGAGCCTTCAACACGAGCTGCAGCTCATCGAAATGGTGAACCTCCTCATTCGCGAGGATGCCTTGACGGACCGATTTCGCGCGCGCTTCGGCCTCGACACGACCGAGCCCATCACCGTGCGCTTCATTCGGATGTCTGCCGAGTTGCAGCGCGGCCTCGACTATCCGAGCAAGCTCTCGCGTCAGCCCGATCATATCGAAAACCTCATCGCCGACGGAGAGGCGCAGGCAAAGGCTTTCCTTGCGGGCCTGGACGACTCGTCGCGCCGAGGAAAGACCTCCGGCGAGGAGGCTCCCGTCGAGCTGCAATAGAGGGTCGTCATGAAGACCCGTGCCCCTGGCGCGCCGACCTCGCGGCCCTTCGCACCGGCCGTTGTGCGCGCTGCAGCGTTGCTCGTCGCAATGGATGCGCCCGCTCGCGGATCACCCCCGCCGGAAGGCGAAGCCGGCTCCACCGACGCCACCGCCGGCCATTGGGAGACGCCGCACTACGACCGAGGATTCGTCGTCGTCTCGACGACGGACTCCACGCGAATGCCGTTCCGCCTCAAGATCAATCACGTCTCGCAATTTCGATACACCAACACGCTGGCGGTGCACGACACCTATACCGACCACCTCGGCAGGGAGATCGGCGTCAACCGGCGAAACGATATCCAGCTCACGAGAGATGTCTTCTATTTTTCGGGCTTCGCGTTCGATCCGCGGCTGGATTTCAACATCCTGCTCTACACGTCGAGCGCGACTCTCTCGGCGACGGCCGCAGGATACGTGGGGTTCGTGTTCGACAAGGCCTTCGCGCTGCGCGCCGGCTTTTTCTCGTTGCCTAGCGTGCGCAGCCTCACGGGCACCTATCCGTTCTTTCACGGCGTCGACCGCAGCATGGCCAACAACTACGTGCGGCCGGGTTTTACGCAAGGCGTGTGGGCCGACGGCGAACCTTTTCCCGGCTGGCACTACATCGCCATGATCGGAAATTCGCTCAACACGCTCGACATCGCGGCGACGAAGATCGACCACAATTTCGCCTATTCCGGGAACATTTGGCACGATCACAACGATTTCGGCAAAGCCTGGAACGATTTCGAGTACCACGCAGAACCCGCGCTTCGCGTGGGCACCTCCTTTACCTTCGCGCGGGAGGACCGGCTCTCGGATCTCGCGGAGGCGAGCCCGGAAAACAATTCCATCTTCATTTCGGACGGCACGCTGCTCTTCGAAACCGGTGCGCTCGCGCCCAACGTGACCGTCGAGCTCGCCAACTACTATCTGTGGGCCGTCGACGCGGGGATCAAATACCGGGGCCTCTCGTTCAACCTCGAAGTCTACCAGCGCTGGCTGAACCACTTCGCCGCCAACGGACCGCTGCCGCTCAGCTCGATGTACGACTGGGGATTCGAAGCGTCGCTCGGCTACTTCGCCCTCCGCAGCCGACTCGAGACGTACGTTCGCACCTCGCTCATTCACGGTCCCTTCCAGACAGCGGTCGAAGGCGCGCCGGGGTTCAATTGGTACCCGTTCGACACGCGAAACGTGTGGCTCAGCAGCGAGCTCGTCTTGATCTCGGGCTCCCCCTATCAGAGCGTTCTCTACGTTTATTCGTCGGGCCAAACCGGTTTGCTCGTGCCGGTCCAGTTCCTTCTGCGCTTTTGACCTTACCCGCGTTCCGCAAGGAGCGCTCTCAGCTTGGCAGTAGACACATGCAGATACGCGTCGCGCACCATCTGTTCGACCATGCTCCAGCTCGGCTTCGGATCGAGGATCACGCCGACCCAGCCGCTCGGTCCCACGTACGGTGGTCGGAAAAAGCGCGCGGGATCGGCGCTGATGAGCGCGTCTTGCGCGCCGGGCGGATGCGGCAACCAGACGGCGAGGTGCGCAGAGCCGTGGTGGTGGCTGTCGAGCATGGCGAAGACCTTACCCTTGCCGGCGAACCAGGTGGGCTCGCCATGCGACAGCTTTTCGTTGGCCTCGGGGAGCGCCATGCAGATCTTGCGAAGGCGTTTGGCAAGGCGCTCTTCCGCGCGCGAGCGGCGGAGGATGGAATGCGACGTCTCGCGTTTGGCGGCCATGGCGCCAAGGTATCATGGGGTCATCATGGCTGCCGATCGCTAGAAGCTGCGACGGAAGGTTTGGCATCCGTTCAATCCGTATCGTCTTTTCTAGGAATACGGCAAGCGAGGCGTTCGTCTTCTTCCAATGGCGCGTGCAGTCTTCGGGTCGTTCGTGATCGGTGTCGAGGATGGATCGCGGGAGCGATGCGCGAGGCCGTGCTAGGCTTCGCCATCGTGTCGAACTGCCGTCGGATCGCGCTTTTGGCGCTCTTTGCCGTCGTATTCGCCGCGCCACGGGCGGCGCAGGCGCTTCCACCGACGCTCGACGGGCGTCTCAGCTGCGTCGTCGCGTCGAAGGTGATGGTCTGTACCGTCGCGCTGCAGCCATCTGCCACGTCGCACATCACCTGGGCCGAGGCCAGCGTCGTGCTTGCTCCGCCGTTCGTCCAGGCGGTGCGTTCCAAGGCAACGTACACCGGTGGCGCCCCCAAAAATCCACAAATGTACCTGGTGTTCACGCCCAACGGCACGGGAGACGGCTCGCTCATCGTCCACGTCAACGCGATTGTTTGCGCCGACAACGGCACGGCTTGTCCCGCGGCCTCGAAGGTGCTGCAACTCCCCGTTCACTACGGCGGCTAGTCCGCGATAATAAAGCACATCGATCAAGCCTATGATGAACAGCGCCATTTCCCTCGCCGATTGGCATCGCCTCCCGCAGCTCGACTCTGGAATGTACGGTTACATGCCGAGTGATCCGAGCCAACCGGAGAACCCGATCTTGACCATGGCCGTCCCTCGGATCGTAACGTTGTCGCCGGGGCAGGTCATCTTCCGTTGGTGTCACTCGGGCGCGCCCGTACCTGCGGCGAGCCCGTGGTGGTCGACCAAGCGCGGCGCGCAAGCCATCTTGCGGGCGGCTCTGGGCGGCGATTCATCGGATGCCGCGCGCTCCGCCAACAACGTCGCGAAGATGTGGAAGAGCGACTTGAGGGCGGTGGTGTTCGCCAAGGTTCTGGCCGAGCCCGTGCGCTGTTTCTTGGGTGTTGGCCGCGCGATTTGGGACGCGAGGCATCGCGAACGGTTGGATTCGAAACAGCATCAACTCTACATCCCCAACATGACCCTCCCCGGTACGCGAACGCTCTCGCCCGAAGCGCTGAGCCATTTTTCGTTTCGACCGGCGATTCCGAGCGCTCAAGTCACGGCGCAGGACTGGGAAGCAGCGACGGGCCGCGAGTTCTAGCGCTACCCACCCGTGTTTGGGTCGGCGGTTGTGCCACCGAAATCGGAGGTGCAAGGGGTGTTCGAGGGTCGTCTCTTCGAGGTGTTCGGTACGCCTTGGGGCGACGCTGCATTGACGCGCACCTTTCGCTTACCCACATGCTGACGCGTTGCCATTCGTGGCATCGATCGACGTCAACATTGCAGACTAGCGTTGGGGGGGAAACGATGAATAAGGCAAATTGGCTGGGATCGCTCGTGGTCGTAGGTGTTCTCCACCTCGGGTGCAGCGACGAAGGTTTGGGCGCCAGCGAGGCCGAACACTCCGGTACGCTGCAGGCTGCCCTGAGCGGCATCGGGCCCACTCGGCAAGAGGGCGCCACCGACGTTGCCAGGATCAAGTACGCGGTGGTCCGTCAAGGCCAGTCGTGTACCGATCCGCCCTTGGCAACGACCACGATTGGGCTCGAAGAAGAGCCTCTTCCGCAGAGCCTCTCGCCGGACGGCGGCGGCGCCAACCATTCTTTCAGCGACGCGCTCATGGTGCTTCCTCCCGGTCAGTACAAGGTCTGCGCGACGCCGCTCACGGCTCAGGGCGTGCCTTCGCAACAGTGCGCGGCAACGTCGACGCCGGCCATCGTCGTAGAGGGCGCGACGACCGAGGTCGTCATGGTTTCGCAGTGCAAGGGAGTGACGGGCGGCGCCATCGACGCCATCACCAAGCTGAACCGACCGCCGGTCATCGACGATCTGATCGTCGATCCGAGCAAATTCATCACGCTCTGCGACGTCGCGCAGCTCACCGTGAAAGCGACCGATCCCGACGGCGATGCGCTGACGTTTTTGTGGCAGCTCCTCGGGACCGGCATGAGCAGCGTCAACCAGACCATCCGTTTCCGATCACTCGACGTGGGCACTTTCCAATTGCGCATTACGGTGACGGACGCCTTTGGCGCCAAGACGTCGCTGACGTTGCCCATGCACATCTCGAGGTGCACCGACGCGGGCCCTGGCTGAGCGTCTCTTTCTGTCGACGGAGGGTGAACTCCGCCCTCCGTCGACGCGGGCCTATTGAAATTGCACCCCCGCCTCGACGATGGCGCCGGGCGTGGGGGCGCCGAGTGTCGCGGTGACGGTCTGGCCGTCGGTGCTCGTGATGCGAAGCTCGAAAGATCCGGCACCGACGCCGTCGGGATCGGTGAAGGGGCCATGGGGCTCGCGATTCATCTTGCCGAAGGCCGTCTCTTTTGCCTTCTTCGACTCGACGCTCTTGATCGGCAGCCTCGCGTTGCGAACCCAGAAGCTCGTCCAATACGGATTCGAGCCCGTTTGGTATTCGAGGTACATGTTGCCTTTGTCGGGGCACCGCGCAAGCTGCCAGCTCATTGGGCGCGGGAGGTCGGGCGTCCCCATGGGATCTCGTTCGTAGATGACCTTGTACGCTTCGGGGCTCAAGTCGAGATCGCCGGGGGCCTTCGAAACACCGTAGGTGACGAGCCGCACGAGCACCGATTTCCCGAGCCGCGTCGTCACGAGAGCGCACGCATCACAAAGACTCCCGTCGGCCCCGAGGCTATTGTCGACGCCGCCGAGGTAAGGGCCGTAGAGGTCTTGCCACTGCTTCGCGTACTTCTCGGCGGGCGCACAGGCGTTGTGATACTTCGTCTCGGCGTAGTCGACTGGGCCGTCGTTGTAGCTGCCCGAATGCACCGGCCCGAATACGTCGCCCGTCGTCATCGGAGGCATCATCGCTCCGGTGCTTCCGGAGCCGCCGGTACCGGTGGTGCCCGTGCCGGTGCTGCCGGACCCGGAGCCGGTGCCGCTCGCCGGCGGGTCGTCGGACCCGCACGCTGCGCCTGCGAGAAAGGCGACCATGCCCCAGCGAAACACGCAACGAGGTGCCATCGTGGCAGAATAGATCAGCGCTCCGGCGTCGTCGACGCCCCTCCACCCATCTCATTGGGTGGGCTCGGGCCACTCTCTTCGGCGCGAAAGAACGCGAGCGCCTCTTCGATGTACACGGCTCTGGCGCCATGGCCGAATGGGTGCCTTGCTTCGCGCACCGACCATCCCGCGCCGCGAAGCAGGCCGGCGAGGGTGTGGGCGGTGCTGCGCGCGGGATCGAACTGACCGTAGCCGATGTAAAACGGCCGCTTGACGATCCGATCGAGATCGATCGCGTCCGGCACTGAACCGCCCGACATGGCTCCGAACCCGTCGGCGTCGAGACCTCCCTGTAGCGCCAGCCTGGTAACGAAATACGCACCCGACGACGACCCGGCGACGTAAGTTCGAACGAACGAAACGCCGAGCAGTCGTTCGAGCTGCTTACGCTTTTCGAGAACGGCCGCGACGATGGCGGCGCCGTGAGCGCTGTACGACGCTTGGTTCGTCGGCCAACCCCACCACCGTTCCCGACCGCGCGGCGCGAGCCCCTGTTTGCCGCGCGGCACCAAAGCCACGATCCCGGCCTTCTGTGCGCTCTTGGCGATGATCCTCTGCAAGGTGCCATTCTCCTCGCTGTCCTGTTCGGGCGGGACGATGCCGTGGAAATAGACGAGGAGCGTGCGCGTAGGCGAAGGCGGGACGACGTAGCAGGTTTCTTCGTCGAGGGCGCTTACGCTCTCGGTGCACCACGCGGTTCGCGCCGTCGGCGCCTTTTCCAAGGGCCACGGAGCTGCCGTTACGGGAGTCTCCGTCGTGCGGCTCTCCGCCACGGCCGCGCGTTCGGCGCCAGAGGGACTCGCCGAAGGCTGTGCCACAAGGCCGGTGCCGTCGGAAACGGCGCGGTGCGCGCAGCCGAGCGCGATCAGCAGAGCCAGAGCCCAGGCGGCACGCCGCGCGCTCACGACGCGCCGCCCATCATCGAACGTCGGGTCGGCACGGCGGAAGGTCGCACACCGGCACCACCAACGCGGGCCTTCGAGCGGCGATTTCGGGCAAGAGGAGCCGTCGCTCCGGATCGTTGTTCTCGTTTCCGATGAGTCGGCCCCACGGCGTCGTTCGCTGTGTGTCGCCGATGACGGTGAAGTGCCACCCGGCGAGCTGCCATCCCACGAGGAGGTGTTGGAGGTGACCCTTCATTCGATGCGACGAAGGATACACCGCCGCGGCGTACTCTCGCGTTCGACCGCCGGACTGTCGCAGGAGCCGGTGAGGGAGCCCTCGATACGCTATGAAGCGCCTTTGATGGCGCAATCGCTCGGATAGCTGGGGGCCGCCGTGTTGGCGGTGTCAACACCAGCTGGCTCCGTGCTAGGTTGCGACTCGATGAGCGCCCGAAAACCAACGACTCGCTCGAAGGCGACCGGCAGGTACCACCACGGCGAGCTTCGCGCTGCCCTCTTGGCGTCGGCCCTCGAAATGATTGACGAAGAAGGGCCTTCAGCGGTGTCGACGCGCTCGCTGGCGCGCAAGCTCGGCGTTTCGCACGCCGCGCCGGCGCGCCACTTTCGAGACCGCACTTCGCTCCTCGCGGAAGTCGCCGCCGAAGCATTCGAGGCCTTTGCTCGAGCGCTCGAGGCTTCCGCTCAGGGGGTCGCCGAACCGCGCGAGGCTCTCGCGGCCATGGGCCGCGCCTACGTACGATTTGCGATGCGGCATCCCGGGCAAATGAGGCTCATGTTCGGCGACGAGTTGACCTTCGGCGAGTCGCGGTCCGAGCATCTTCAAGAGGCTTCGGCGCGTGCGTATCGCATCCTCGAGGACTGCGTTCGCCCGGTCTTGGGAGCGCTCGCCTCGCAAGGGGATGTCAACGCCGCGGCCTTCGCGGCCTGGTCGCAAGTGCACGGCGCGGCGAGCCTTTGGCTCAATGGTCCACTGCGCGGGTTCTTGCCGAAGCGCGGCCCCCAAGCCGCGTTCCTGCAACTCGCCGATGCCGCCGTCGAAGCCGTCTCGCGCGCCATCGCGGCGTCGTAGGACCGCCCGGCGACCCTCAGCGTTTGCCGTAGGTCTCGAATTTCTCGAGCACGACCCGCATCTCCTCGTCGGGGAGAAGGCTCGGCTCGGCGATCTGAAGTGCCCGCCAATACATGGCCGCCAGCGTCTCCACTTCGACGGCCAGCGCGAGCGCTTCGGCTAGCCCGCTCGAAAAGACCGTCATGCCGTGGTGCGAATGGAGGCACGCACGACGATCTTCGAGGGCCGCGAGCGCGTGGTCCGATAGCGCTTGCGTCCCGAACGTCGCGTAGGGGGCGCATCGCACGTCGACTCCGCCGGCCGCCGCGACCATGTAGTGAAAAGCAGGGATCTTGCGATCGAGGCACGATAACGTCGTCGCGAACATGGCGTGCGCATGAACGATAGCCGCTGCTTCGGTACGGCGCTGGTAGATGTCGCGGTGAAGGCGCCACTCGCTCGACGGAGCACGCCGCCCGCCGGTGGTGCCGTCGAGGTGCACGACGACGATGTCGCCGGCCGTCATGGCGTCGTAGGCCATGCCTGACGGCGTCACCAGAAAGCCGCCATCGATACGAACGCTCAGATTGCCGGACTTGCCTTGGTTGATCCCGAGCGCGTTCATGCGCCGGGCGTGATCAACGAGCGATCGTCGGAGCGCGAGGTCGCTCATGCGCTGGCCGCTCGCTCGGCGAAGAGTTCCGCGAGGCCCCGTTTCGACGCCTCGCACACGCCACGCTCCGTGATGAGGCCCGTGACGAGACGCGCCGGCGTGACGTCGAATCCGACGTTTTTCACGCGCGCCCCCTCGGGCCAGAGTCGCACGGACACGCGATGCGCGTCGGCCGCCCGGCCTGTCGCGTGCGTGATCTCGTGGGCGGCGCGCTCTTCGATGGGAACGGCGCGCCCGTCGTCGAGGCCCCAGTCGATGCTCGACGAAGGCGCCGCGACGTAGAAAGGAACGCCGCAGTCGTGAGCGGCGACGGCTTTCAGATACGTGCCGATCTTGTTGGCCACGTCGCCCCGTGCGGTCGTTCGATCGGTTCCGACGATGACGACGTCGACCTCGCCATTTTGCATGAGGTGTCCGGCGGCGTTGTCGACGATACCGGTGTGCCGAACTCCGTGCTTGCCGAGCTCCCAAGCGGTGAGCGACGCGCCCTGGTTTCTGGGTCGAGTTTCGGACACCCAGACCTCCAGCGCGATTCCGGCATCGTGGGCAGCGTAGACCGGCGCCAAGGCCGTTCCGCCGTCGACGGTCGCGAGCCACCCTGCGTTGCAATGGGTCATGACGCGGAGCGGCCGGCCGCGCGCCGGTCCCTCGCTGAGCGTTCGAAGGATGTTGTGCCCGTGCGCGCCGATGGCGCGATTCTGCGCGACGTCTTCGTCAGCCAGCTCTGTAGCGAGCGCTCGGGCCGCCGAAGCGCGGGCGGCCTCAAGGAGAGGAGCGAGACGCCCGCGCATGCGCGCCAGCGCAGCGTGCAAATTGACGGCCGTCGGTCGGGTCGCCGAGAGCACGGTACACGCCCGTGCCAGCGCCGCGTCGCTCGCGTCCGTACGCATCGCCAGCGCGAGCCCGTAGGCCGCCGTGACCCCGATGAGCGGCGCACCTCGCACGAGCATGTCGCGGATCGCCATGGCGGCGTCCTCGAGCGTCGACAAGCGCGTCAGCACGAACTCGTGGGGAAGCCTCGTTTGATCGATGATCTCGACCGTTTCACCGTCTCCGGCGAGGGCGATGGCGCGGTAGGCCTTTCCGTCGACGTTCATACCTTTGCAGTTTACCCGGCCTCCGGTGCGCGCGGCGTTCGAACGTGGTCGAGGCATTCGACGGCGCTCGAGCGTTCGAAGGTGCTCGCTCGCGGCCCGCGTGGTACCGTTTCGTCGAGGGCCATGCAGCACCGCTTCTTGCCTAGCTTGCTCCTTGCTTTGAGCTGCGTGGTCGCCGGGTGCGCCGACGGGACCTACGTCTATCGTCCGGCGCAAAACGCGACCGCCAACGTGGGCGGTTTGCCGGGTGCCCGCTACCCCGTTCCCGCCGAGCGCCCGACGGGTGAGGTGGTCATCGTTTCCAACGGCGTCACCGAGATCGCCGTCGACGAGTCCCGCGTGCGCGTGCTGCTCGTACGGATGATCGTGACCAACCGAAGCGACGAAAATGCCTGGAGCCTCGACACCCGGCGGCAGCTCGTCGCCTTGGGTGGGCAATCGCTGGGGCCGGCGATCCGCGTCGACGCCCATCAACAGCCGATGCCCGTCGTTCCCGTCGGGCGCGGCGAGCGCCGCGTCGTCGACCTCTATTATCGCCTCCCGGGGGGCAACGAAACCAACGACGATTTGCCGCGCTTCGATCTCGCGTGGAACGTCCAAACGGGCGCCCGCTCCGCGGCCGATCGCACCTCGTTTCAGCGCCTCGCTGTGGAGCCAGCGTATGCGAGCACCTACAGCGATTCTCGCTACGGGTACGGCGGCGGTTGGTACGGCGGGTATTGGCCGTACGGTTACTACGGCTCGTTCGGCTACTACGGACATTACGGTTATCCGGGGTACGGCGTGCACGTCGGCGGCGGCCATTTCGGAGGGTTCGGCGGCGGCGCGAGTCACATCGGCGGCGGTGGCGCGGGTCGGTCGTACCTGCGAGCGCGCTGACGGGCTTCACGTTCCGCGTCCGGGCGTCAACCCCGACAGGCCGCCGTCGGAAGGATCTCACGGGCGCGCACGCCTTCTCCGCCCTGTCGCTTTTTCTCGCGAGGAGCCTTCGTCGCGCAACTTGCGTTGGCGAGACCAATACCACCATTGGCGCTGCGCCGCGGGGAGGTCCGGATCGCGAGCCTGAGCGATGGCCGCCGCAAACACATCCTCGCAGCACGGATCGTGTCGGGCACCGCTCTCCGTGCAGAGGCGCTCGTAGAGCTCGCGCGCGTCGCATCGAGCCAGCTCGGCGACGGTCGTGATCCCGAGGACCTGAAGATCCGACAAGGTTGCCGGACCGACCGACGTGAGATCGCGAAGCCTCCGATCGAGACGCTCGACCTGACCATCGACCGCGAGCGCGACGACAGCCGCGGGCAGCCTGTTCTTGGATTGGTTGGACATCAGGGGTGCGCCTCCTTCCAGCTTCGTTCGTGCCACTCGGGCCGGGAGCGCTCGGCGGCCTCTCGGAATCGTTGCCATAGCTGTGCTTTCTCGGCAAGATCGCCGAGGTTGTGCATGAGCGGGCGAGGCTCGTTGCGTTTCACCACGCCACCTTCGCGGCGGTAGAGAATCCCCGGGCAAGCCTCCAACGATTCTTCGACGTAATTTGACCTCTTCGGCTTGGAGCCGCCGTTCGGTAACGCGGTTTCGTGGTACGACGGGACCCTATTTCGGTTCGTGTTTGGGTTCGTCATGTCCTCGACTTCGAAGATCGTCGCCGCTGCTCGCCGGCTGAACCAGCGAACTTCGAGCATGTGTTTCGCGTCGCCAGTGGCCTATTGCTATGCGCCTCTCGACTACGCGTGGCCCTTGGCCAAGAGCTACCTCGAGCGCTACGGCACGGGGCAAAAGGAGGTCGTGTTCGTGGGGATGAACCCCGGTCCTTTCGGCATGGCGCAGACGGGCGTTCCGTTCGGCGAAGTGGGCTTCGTGCGCGACTGGATGAAGCTCTCGGGCAAGGTGGGAAAGCCCGAGCTCGAGCACCCCAAGCGGCCCGTGCTCGGTCTCGATTGCCCTCGCAGCGAAGTCTCCGGCGCGCGTCTATGGGGCGCCTTCGCGCGGCGCTTCGCCGACCCGCGCGATTTTTTCGAACGCGCGTTCGTGCTGAACTATTGCCCGCTGCTTTTTTTGGCCGAGAGCGGCGCCAACATCACACCCGACAAGCTGCGAGCCGAAGAGCGCGCGCGCCTCGAAGAGATTTGCAGCGAGCACCTCGTCGAGGCGCTGGAGGCGCTGGCACCGCGCATCGCCGTTGGCGTCGGGCAATACGCGACCAAGAAGATAGCGTTGCTCGATCTGCCGCGGCTCGACGTGGCCACCATTCCGCATCCCAGTCCGGCGAGCCCCGCGGCCAACCGCGGTTGGGACCAGCTCGCAGAAAAAGCCCTCCGAAACGCCGGTGTTTCGGGGTTGCTCTAGCTATAGCTCTCACGCGGTGCTGTCAGCCTAGCGCTGACTCCACTATAGTGCCTCCCCCCTCCCCGAGAGCCCGTGCCTATCGACCTCCCTTACTTCGACGTGCTGCTCGATCGCCTCGAGCAAAATCATCCCGAGCTCACCACCGCCTTTGGTAGGCATGTGCATTGGGGGTATTGGGGGAACGCCGATCGAGCCGACGGCTCGATGACCAACTTCGCTCAGGCCGCCGAACGTATGACCCGCCGAGTTCTCGCCTGCGCGGGCATCGAGAACGGTCAGCGGGTTCTCGACGTGGGATCGGGCTTCGGGGGAACCGTCGCGAGCCTGAACGAACAGTTCGACGACGTCAGCTTGACGGGCCTCAACATCGACGCGCGTCAGATCGCTCGTGCGCGGCGAAGGGTCCGGCCTCGTTCGGGCAACGTGATTCAATTTCGCGAAGGCGATGCCTGCCAGATGCCCTTCGACGACGACTCCTTCGATACGGTCATCGCGCTCGAGTGCGCCTTCCATTTTCCGAGTCGGCTGAGGTTCCTCGCCGAAGCGCATCGCGTCCTTCGCCCGGGCGGCCGATTGGCGGTGGCCGACTTCGTTCCGACGCGTTGGCTCGTGCCGTTCTTGAAGGCGCAAGGCCTCGTCCTAGGCGGATACGTGAAGCACGTGCTCGGTCCGGCCGACGTTAGCTTCACGATCGAGCGCTATCGGCAAACAGCGAAGGAGCAAGGGCTTCTCTTGGCGGCCACCGACGACATCACCGAGGGCACCTTGCCGACCTATCCTGTCTTGCGAAAGGTTGCCGTGGAGATGAATCTCCACCAGCGGACCGCTCGCTTCGGCGTGAACACGCTCGAGTGGGCGAGCCGCGCCAAGCTCCTTCGCTACGTGATTCTCACGTTCGAGAAAGAGGTCTCGCGCGTCGAGGCCGAGCCGGTGCAAGAGCCGCTGTCGGGCGCCGTCTGACAAAAGTGGCTCGTTCACACGGCAGAGAAAGCGGGAGCGGCTCGCCGCCACTCCCGCTTCGCTTGCTGCCTTGCTCTTCGTTGGAAGATTACTTGCCGGCCGGATCGAAGACGGCGAGGAACTGTCCACCTTCGACGAGCTCCGGATCGGCGTTCGTGAAGTGCGCCTGCACGTCGACGAGGAGCCAGCCCGCGCCGAGGATCTCGGAGGCGTCGATGATGCCCGACGACTCTTCGTCCCTGGTGAGAAACCCTGCAGCGCCGGGCGTGAAGAGGGCCGGATTGTGCTGGGCGATCAGCGTGAGGGTGTCGGTCGCGATGTCGTAGCGGAAGATCTTGCCGAGCGCATCTTGTCCGCCGATGTCTTCCTGAATGTAGATGTGCCCCTTCTTGTCGACGGTGATGTTGTCGGCCATCTTGAAGCCCTCGGTGCCGTCGAGCAGCATGTCGATCTTGCCGCCGAGCGCCAGGTTCTGCGCGTCGGTGAAGTGCAAGCGCCAGAGGCGGCTCGGGGTCGTAAAGCTCGAGGTCGTCACGAAGTAGAGGTCGTTCGGGTTTTTCGGATCCCAGGCGGCGTCTTCCGGCCTTTGGAATGTGGTCGAACCGGCCGCGACGCTGGCGGCGTCGAACGCCGTGCCCGTCGTGTTCTCGACGTTGCCGAGATCGACGAGCGAGAAGTCGGTGCCCGAGGGGATGCCCGTGGCGACCGGCTCGACCGGGAAGCCTGCCACCTTGACGGCGAACGTGTTGCCGTTGGTGAGACCGGCTTTGTCGATGACACTGCCGGTCGACGTCTTGGTGCCGATGTAGAGGTACACTTGACCGTTCTGACCGTCGTCGGTCGAAACCACGACGGTCTTCTGACCGCTCAAAGGCGCGGCGACGGAGTTCTCGAACGCCATCTTGCCGAGGCGGGGCAATTCGTAGGTCACGCCGTTCAAGGCGTGCGCCAGACCCTTGCCTTCGGTCCCGCTCTCTTCGCCGTCGAGGAACAGGCGCTCGGCGGTGCCGAGGCCCGACGCCGCGTCGAAGTAGGCCGAGGGAGCCGCGAGATCGGCCGAGCAGAAGCGCTGAAAGACGGGGCCGGGGCCGGCCGCCTTGTAGGCAGACGCCGCGGGATCCCAAGCAACGAACTGCTGCATGAGGTCTTCGCCTTTGAGGACGGTGAGATCCGACTTGCGGATCGTCCACTTCGACACGAAGGCGCCCTTGCTGCCGTGCGCGTGCACGACGCCGTTGCCCGGGAGCTCGTGGTTGGCGAGGAGCGTGAAGGTGCCGTCGCCGTTGTCGAGCGCGCCGAGCCCGTCGGGGATGCCGACCATGCGGTAGGGCGTGCCGTCGGCCTTGGTGTTGACCGATTCGCCGACCGTAAGGATCGCTTTGGTGATAACACCCGGAGCAGTGGGCACGAGGTAGGGGTCGTTCGACGCTTCGAAATCGACGCCGATCGACGCGCGACCGTTGCGAATGAGCTTGAGCACGACCTTGGCCACGTCGAGGGGGTCGATGCGCACGGTGACGCTCGACTCGGCGACGAACGCCGGAACGGTGGCCGCGCCGACGGCGCTGCAAGCGACGCTGTACGCTTGACCCGTCACGGTGGCGATGCCCACGGGGAGGCGATCGACGAGGTAGGTCGTGCTCGCGCCGGGGGTAAGGTCGATGCTGCGCGAGGTCGACCGCGAGCCGGTGACGCTGAACTTGAGGCAGGTTGCGTCCGCAGGGGCGTTGGTGAGCTCGAGCTCGACCTTGCCGGTGTCGCCGTCGGCGCCGTTCGGGAGCGCCGTGCCCCCACCGCTGCATGCCGCTCCGCCTACGAGGGCGGCCGTCATAATCCAATTCTTGTGGTCCATCGTGATTCCTCCTGGAAGTGGGGGGGTGTTTTAGTTCGCCATTCAGGTGTTCACGTGACAGATCGCCGAAGGTTTCATGTTGCCGCCATGCGCCATGCTTGACGTAGAAGCGACAAGACGGTGGCAATTCGGTGTCACGGCTTTCGCGGGTACGCCACGTGCGGTAGCGTCGCGCGCGCAATGTCGTACGGTCTCTGGCGCGCGCTTGCGGTGATGGTTTCTTTGTCTGCTTGTCACGGAAATGGCGCCGGCGCGATCGCCGAGATGCCGGCCGCCGAAGCGTTTCTCCGCAACTACGCCGACATCGCCTTTGCCGGCTATTCCGACGCGGCGACCGGAGCACGAACCTTGCTGAGGGCCGTCGACGGCCTCACCGCCGCGCCGTCGCAGGCGCGGCTCGAACTGGCACGCAAAGCTTGGATTGAAGCGCGCGTCCCCTACCTGCAGACAGAAGGCTTTCGGTTCTACGACGGACCCATCGACGAAGTCGAGATGCTCGTCAACACGTGGCCCATCGACGAGAGCTACATCGAATCGACCGGTGGAGCCGGGGGAGGCATCGTCGACGACGCCAAGACCTACCCCGAGTTGACGATCGATCTCCTGAAGTCGTTGAACGCGAAGGACGGCGAGACCAGCATCAGTACGGGGTACCACGCCGTGGAGTTTCTCTTGTGGGGCAGAGATACGAGCGAGACGGGCCCCGGCGATCGTTCGCCGCACGACTACGAGCAGGGGACGAGCGACGACCCCGCGCCGCGGAGGCGAGGTGCCTACTTGCACTTCGCGACCGAGCTGCTCGTGCAGCAGATGGATCAACTCGCCCGCGCTTGGGCACCTAGCCTTCCCAACAACTACCGAGCGGCGTTTCTTTCGACACCGCCGCGCGAAGCCCTCGCACGGGTGATTCGTGGGATGGGGGCGCTCTCCGGTCCGGAGCTCGGGGGCGAACGCCTTACCGTTGCCTACGAGACCAAGGATCAAGAAAATGAGCATTCTTGCTTCAGCGACAATACGCACAACGACGTGATCTTCGACGCGCGGGGCGTCGCCAACATCGGCGCGGGCCACTACGAGCGAACCGACGGGACCGCCGTGGCCGGGTTGGGGCTTTGCGACGTCGTCCAGAGTCGCGATCCCCATCTCGCCGAGCAGCTTCGACACGACCTCGAAGCGAGTGTCGCCGCTGCGCGGTCGATTCCGGCGCCGTTCGATCGAGCCATCATCGGAAGCGACGACGCGCCGGGTCGCGTCGCCGTTCATCGAACCATTCAGTCGCTCGAAGCCCAAGCGGCCACCCTCACGAAGGTGGCCAGCACGCTCGGCTTGAGCGCGGCCCGGGCGGCGCGCCGATGAGCTGCACGCCAGCGATTGTCGCCGTTTCGGTCGCTCTGCTCGGAGCGGCGTCATGCTCTCACGCGGGTGACGACAAGGAGCCCCTCGCAGGCGGCGCGGCGACGGTCTTCGACGCCTCGCGGAACGCGTTTGCCTCTCCCGTGTCGACGCTCACGGAACGTCATCGCGCGCAGTTTTTCGTCGGCAATTCCTATTTCAACGACAATTGGAGCATCGCACCGGGCTCCGTCGATTCTCGCGACGGGCTCGGCCCGCTCTTCAACGCGCGGTCTTGCTCCGGCTGCCACTTCAAAGACGGGCGGGGTCGGCCGCCCGAAGCGGGCCTGCCGATGAGCACGATGCTCCTCAGGATCAGCATCCCTGGGGCCGGTCCCCACGGCGAACCCGTCCCCGATCCCGTCTACGGCGACCAAATCCAGGGGAGCGCGGTTTCGGGCATCGCGCGCGAGGCCGACGTGATGGTGACCTACCAAACCGTCAACGTTCCGCTCGCCGGCGGCGACACCTGCCACCTGCGCCAGCCGAAGTATGAGCTCAGCGCCCTCGGCTATGGGCCCACCGCGCCCGGACTCCTCACGTCGCCCCGCGTCGCGCCGGCGATGCCCGGCCTGGGCTTGCTCGAAGCCGTTGCCGTGTCCGAGCTCGAGCGATTCGCCGATCCGAACGATCGTGACGGCGACGGCATTTCTGGTCGTTTCAACACGGTGTGGGACGTCCAGAAGGGGCGCGCCGCCGTGGGACGATTCGGTTGGAAGGCGGAGCAACCCACCGTGCGCCAGCAGAGCGCCGGCGCCTTCAACGGTGATCTCGGCATCACGTCGTCCCTGTTTCCAAGCGAAAATCCCACGGCTCTGCAATCGGCCGCGCGGCTTCTGCCAAACGGAGGAACCCCCGAGGTCAAGGACGACGTGCTCGACAGCGTGGCGGTCTACGCGCGCACCTTGGCCGTGCCCGCGCGGCGCCGGGTCAACGAGGTGAACGTGCGTCGAGGCGAACGGCTCTTCGAAAAAGCGCGCT
>DATEMX010000681.1:0-3983 GCA_035275365.1 Polyangiaceae bacterium
CTCCAGCTGGAAGCTGCCGCACGCGCGATGGTTCGAGGGGGCGACCCTCAACGTCACCGAGAGCTGTCTCGACCAACACCTCGCGACCGGAGTCCGCAACAAGACGGCCATCCTTTGGGAAGGCGAGCTCAAAGAGGGCGAGCCCGGCGCCGTTCGCAAGATCACCTACGCCGAGCTCCACGGCGAGGTCGTTCGATGCGCGGGCGCGCTCGCGCGGCTCGGCGTCGGCAAAGGCGATCGCGTCGCCATCTACATGGGCATGGTGCCCGAGGTCGTGGTGGCCATGCTCGCCTGCGCTCGGCTCGGCGCCACCCATAGCGTCGTCTTCGGTGGCTTCGCTGCCGAGGCATTGCGCGATCGCATCAACGACTGCGGCGCAAAGGTGCTCATCACGCAAGACGGCGGCACGCGGCGTGGCAGCTTGGTCCCTTTGAAGCAGACGGCCGACAACGCGGTCGCCAAGTGCCCCAGCATCGAGAAGGTCCTCGTTCTTTCGCACCTCGGCCCCGAACTCGCGCCCATCACCATGAAAGAGGGACGCGACGTCGATTGGAAAGACGCCCTCGCGTCGGCCGGCATCGAGGGCGCCGAGGCCGTCCCGGTCGACGCGGAGCACCCGCTCTTCATCCTCTACACTTCGGGTTCGACGGGCAAGCCGAAGGGCGTGCTCCATACCACGGCGGGCTACCTCGCCGGGGCACACGTCACCACGAAATACGTGTTCGATCTCCGCCCCGACGACGTCTACTGGTGCACGGCCGACGTCGGTTGGGTCACCGGTCACAGCTACCTCGTCTACGGGCCCCTCTCGAACGGTGCCACGTGCTTCATGTACGAGGGCGCGCCGAATTTTCCCGACAACGGGCGATTTTGGCGGATGATCGAGCGCCACCGCGTCACCATTCTTTACACTGCCCCGACCGCGATTCGCGCGTTCATACGCTGGGGCGACGACTGGCCGAAGAAGAGCGACCTCTCGAGCCTGCGGCTCCTGGGAAGCGTCGGCGAGCCGATCAACCCCGAGGCGTGGATCTGGTATCACAAGACCGTCGGCGGCGGGCGGTGCCCCGTGGTCGACACCTGGTGGCAAACCGAAACGGGCGCCATCATGATGACCACGCTGCCGGGCGCCGCGGCCGCCAAACCCGGATCGACCGGCCTTCCCTTCTTCGGCGTGGTGCCCGACGTCGTCACCAAAGAGGGGCGCTCGGTCGACGCGAGCGAAGGCGGCGGCTTTTTGGTGCTGAAGCAACCCTGGCCGTCGATGCTGCGGACCATCTGGGGCGACGACGAGCGCTACCAGAAGCAATACTGGAGCGACATCCCCGGCGTTTACTTCACCGGCGACGGCGGGCGCCGCGACGAGGACGGCTACTTCTGGGTGGTCGGACGCATCGACGACGTGCTCAACGTGGCCGGGCACCGCATCGGCACGGCCGAGATCGAGAGCGCGCTCGTGGGGCATCCCGCCGTCGCCGAAGCCGCTGCCGTCGGCCGCCCTGACGAGCTCAAGGGCCAGGCGCTCGTCGTGTTCGTCACGTTGAAGCCGGGGTTCGACGCCAACCCCGCGATGAAGGCGAAGCTCGTCGCACAAGTCGAAACGGAGATCGGCAAATTCGCCCGACCCGACGCGATTCGCTTTGCGGACGCGCTACCGAAGACCCGCAGCGGCAAGATCATGCGGCGGCTCTTGAAGGACGTCGCAGCCGGCACCGAAGCCAAGGGCGACACCTCGACCCTTGAAGACCTTTCGGTTCTCGCCAAGCTCCGCGCCGACGAAGGCTGATAGCAGCACCGGCGCAGTCTGGCGGCGCTGTGGGATGGGCTGGGAGGCCTGGGAGGTGAATCCGGTCGTCGCCAAGCCGCCAACCGCCAAGCCACCAAGAGGACGGGGGGTTGCTGGTTAACGCTAGCGATGACGGCAGGCCGCCCGGCGTATCGGGGTCATTGTGGATAGCGGTGTAGGCAAAAGATGTAGTCAAAAGCGGGAGTTCGGCGCGCATTGTTGCTGAAATATTTTAAACGGGACGTTCGAAATTCGTTGGCTTCGCGCTCGCCATGCCTTACAGATCGAAGTTGATCTAGCGTGGTGACTTGCATCTCGTGCCCACGCTGAAAGAAACAAAGCGATTCTAGCGGGAGGTGATCGAATGCGTCGAATACCTGTGCTTTCAACTCTGTTCATGCCGTTTGTCGGTCTTGCAGTCGGCTGCTCTGCAGCGCCTGCCACCTCAGAAGACCTAGGAGAGGCGAACGAAGCCCTTCAAGTCCACTTCAGCGCGTCCGAGTGGAGCACGCTGAAGACGTTGAGCCCCGTCCCCGATCGATTGCCGATCGACACGACGAACAAATATGCCGACTCGCCGCGCGCGGCGCGGCTCGGCCAACAGATCTTCTTCGAAAAGAGGCTGTCGGGCCCCATTCTGGTGCCTAGCAGTCTCGGCAACGCCGGCGAGAGCAACAAGGTGTCGTGCGCGAGCTGCCACATGCCTTCGACGCGGTTTCTCTATGACGTCCGTTCCGACAACGGCGGCCCCATTCCCAACGCCACCGCGCTCGGCACCGGCTGGTTCATCCGCAACGTGTCGACGCTGGTCAACACGGTGTTCTACGTCAACGGCAAAGGCCGCTCGGGCAAGCATTGGCGCGGCAACGAAGGCTTCTCCGACTCGGAGTGGTTCGACGCGCAAGCCGAACCCGAGACCAACGTCATCTTCAACGGCAGCCGCCTGCGCTTGGCGCACGTCATTTTCGACCACTACCGAAGCGAATACAATCAAACGTTCCCGGAATGGCCTCTCACGCCGGCCCTGTCGAATACGAACCGCTTTCCGTCCGACGGTTCGCCGTTTTCGGACGTCGACAACTGGAATTCGATGTCGGCCGGCGACCAGGACATCGTCAACCGCATCTTCGTCAACTACGGCAAAGCCATCGAGGCCTACCTGAGGACGCTCATCAGCCGTGACGCGCCGTTCGACCGATTCATGTCGGGCTGCAACAGTGCCATCGGCAACTCCGCCAAGCGCGGGGCCAAGCTCTTCGTGGGTAAGGCAGCGTGCGTCAACTGCCACAACACACCTCACTTTTCCGACACCGACTTTCACACGATCGGCATGCACGTCGACACCGAGGTCTCACCGTTCGCCGATCCCAACGAAACGGGGCAAAGCTCGGCCCAGGCTCGTATTTGCAGCGATCCCGTGCAGGCCATCTTCAACGTGAACGGCGTCTACAGCGACGACCGACACACCGGAAGGCTCGACGGATTCTGCGAATCCACCATCCCGGTCGGCAAATGGCGCACGCGGTCGCTCCGCCACGTCGCCGCGACGCCCCCGTACATGCGCACCGGTCAATTCGCGACGCTCGACGAGGTCATCGAGTTCTACGACCGCGGCGGTGATCCCGACGGCACCTTCATCGGCGGAGCCAAGGAGATTCATCCGCTGCACCTCTCGCTCCAAGAGAAGAAGGATTTGAAAGCGTTCCTCCAAACGTTGACCGGCGATCCCCCTCCAGCCGAACGCCTCGTCGACATTCACAAGCCGTAGCGTCGGCGTTTTCTTTCGCGAACGTAGCCTCGTCCCCGCGAGCATGGCTTGCGGGGACGAGCGCTCCTCTCGTCCCGCTTGCCGCCCGTCGAAGCGTCACACACCGTCACCTTGACGGAAGCGCAAAAGAGCTGTTGAAGAGAACTCGGCAGCGCGGGGATCTCGAGCAGGCAGTTCATGGAGGAGAGTATGAGCGTTCGAATTCTGGTGAGGTTGGGTGTTCTCGGGGCGATACTCGCTGGTTGCGCCGGTGACGAAGACATCGACGGCTTCAGCCCCGCGGAGTGGGACGTCCTGCGAACGCTGTCACCGCTCGGCGCGCCCCCGCCCGACACCACCAACAAATACGCCGACGACCCCAAGGCAGCCGTCTTGGGGCAGCGATTTTTCTTCGAGAAGCGGTTCTCGGGGCCCATCGTAGTAGGCAAC
>DATEMX010000682.1:0-2230 GCA_035275365.1 Polyangiaceae bacterium
AATTTCCGATCTTGCCCTGCGATCTCTGCGGTTCGCAGGACAACCTCCAGCGCAAGGTCATCGGCAAGCTCCTCGTCGATCTCGAGCGCGAGCACCCGGGGCTGCGCGCCAACGCGCTCTCTGCGCTCATGAATGTCCGGCCGAGCCACCTCCTCGACGCACGCCTGTGGAAGAAACTCTCGCTCGAAGTGGCTCGAGAAGCAGACGTCACCGCTCCCTTGGCGGGCTCCTCGCGGCTCCACGTGCTCCAGGAGTGAAGTGCAGGGGGCCGTCGCCATTGGGCGCTCGGGCGGGCGCCTCTTCGACCTCTTGGCCCCCGGGCTCTACGCGTGGGGCGTCACCGTCGCGTGGCCCGTTGCACACCGTCTTTCTCCCGTCGGTTCGCGGGTCTTCGCCTTTCTCGGGCTCGTCGCGCTGGTCGCCGGCGCGGCGCTGACCTTTTGGTCACCGCGCCTCGCACGGATCCTCGGCGTGTGGGTGTTTTTTGGCTCATGCGTGGCTGCTTGGGGGCTCTTCTCGGCACCCATCGCGCCTGCTTCGCTCGACCCCGTGCAGGGGCTCCTCGGATCGCTCGGTTGGGCGCTCTTTGCGATGGGCTGGGCGGACGTACCAACGTCGCCCATCACCGAGCCATCCAGTCACCCACTCACGTCGCGTGTCCCCCGGCAGCGGATCCCGCGCACCGTCGCCGCCGTCCTCTTCGTGGTCGCGTTGGCGGCGGCCCTGCCTCTCGTGCTGGCTTGGTGGGTCGAGAGCCTCGAGCGAGCCGTCTTGGCTCATGTCGTTGCTCTCGCGGCCGCCATCGCCATCATCGCGCTCGCGATCGACATCTTCGATCCACGCGCGCGTCGCGCGGAAAGGCGCGCTCCTCGCCCCCGCCAGGGTGCGCGCCTCGCCTCCGCGTTGCCATCGTTTCTTGGCCTATTTTTCCTCGCTCTACTTGCCGCGGCGTACGCCTTGCTGAGGTAAGCTGGCGCCGTGGGCCGAGCGCTCGATTTCCTGATGGTAGTGCTGCTCTTGGGAGCGGCTCTCGCCTTCGCGCTCGGCGTCCGCGCGCTCGAGCGGGAGGAGGATCGGTTTGCCATTTATTGGCTCGCCGTCGGCGGCCTCATGCTCAAGACATCGACCGATCTGATTCGCCCGGGGAGGGCCCGGTGAGGGCAGGGTCGGGGTTCTTCGTCTGCGGGCTCGTCATTGTCGGCTGCTCTCCGGGCCGCGAGAGCCCGGCCTCGCTGCCGCCCGGCTCCTCGCTTTCGGGCGATACGGTCGCCAGCGTAGGTTCCACGTCGATTCCCGCCGGCATCGTCGAATCGGTGGCACGCGCTCAGCGCGTAGAGCCCCGTGTTGCCCTCGAAAAAGAGATCGTCGACGCGCTCTTCGCAAGCGGGGCCGAGAGAGCGAGGTACGACGAAGCGCCAGCGGTGCGCGCCGCCGTGAGGGGTCGCTTGGCGCGCCTCGAACTTGCTCGGCTGCGAACGGAAGCGGCAGAGGCGGCGACGACCGACGAAGAGGTCGCCACGGCGACGCAGCGACACATGGTGGAGCTCGATCGGCCCGAAGCGTTTCGTGTGATTCACGCCGTCGTTGTCGTCGACGCGAAGGCCGACGCAGCGCGGCGCGCGCGAGCCAAAGAGCTGGCCGACCGCATCGCCGAGCGCGTAGCCGTCGCCAGCGGGGCCGACGAGTTTCGTTCGCAGGCCGACTCGGTCGAAGGTCGCGGCGATCTCGAAGTCAAGCTCGAGACGTTGAAACCCGTGGCGGCCGACGGTCGCGTCGTCGACCTCGAGCACCCCCTGCCAACACCGGAGACATACGTCGTCCCCTTCGCTCGCGCGGCCTCGCGGCTCTCGCGGATCGGACAGAAGAGCCCGGTCGTCGCCACCGAGTTCGGCTACCACGTGCTCATGTTGCTCGAGCGGACGGAACCGCATGTCGTTGCGCTCGAAGAGCGGCGCCGCCTCTTGCACGACGAAATCGTCACCGACCGCGCTCGTCGGCTCAAGAAGGAACTCCTCGACCGCTTGAGGGCGGAGGCTCAACCCGAGATCAGCCGGAGCGTCGATTCGCTCCTCGCGACCATCCGTTGGGTCGAGCATGGCGCGCCGTAAGGTCGCTCCGCGCGAAGAAGCTCCGAGCGGCTTCAGCCAAATTCTCGAACGGCTGCTGCACTTGGAGCCCGCCGCCGTTGCCGCGATCGTCGTCGACGCTCTCGGCGAATCCGTCGACTACG
>DATEMX010000683.1:0-4606 GCA_035275365.1 Polyangiaceae bacterium
CGCACGCCCGGCGCACGCGGTCCTCGAGCTTCGACCCGAGGTTACCGCGCGAACCTCGGGCTGGCACCTTCAAACGACGATGGCGCTCCGGCACGCCGCAAGGCGATCTACGAAGACGTCCAGCTGGCGCCGCCCAACTGCATCGCCGAGATCACCGCCGGCAATGCACGTAAACCCACGCCCGGCGGCGCCGCAAAGCGCGGTCGCCAGCTTCGTCGTGCCGTTCCCCGGTATCCTCTCCCGCTCTCGCTGCCGGCTAGATTGCCCCTCACGTAGGGCGCCAGTGTATGGGCAGTATAAGATGGGACGCGTCGAACGGACTCGTCGGGGGGCGCCATGGGATGGGCGCGGGCCGTTCGCTGCGCGAGAATGGCTTGCCTTGGACAAAATCGAATTGGGTACCGCAGCGAGCGAATCAAGCGAACTTTCAGCTCGGCTCCAACGTCTCCGACGGCAAGCTGACCCTTCGGGTCAGCCAAGAGATCGCTCGGGCTGGGAGCGGCTGCGCTCGTTTCGGCGCCGGAGTTTCGCGGGTGCGGTCACCCCGGGGGCCTTGCTACATTGGCGCGATGAACGATCGGCTCGGCGTGAGGCGAAGTCTGGCGGCGTGCGGTGCGATGGCGGTTTGGTCCTTCGGCTGCGGCGGCGCTCCGCCGCCTCCTCCAGCGCCGTCGGCGGCGGCAGCGCCTACCGCCCCGGCAGCGATAGCCGCCAAGCCCGATCTCTCGGAGGCCCCCGAGCCAAACCTCTTGGTCGGCATCATTCGGTGGAAAAACCCGAGCACCACTTTCGACACCATCTATCGATGGACGGGGTTTCGCCTCTCCGCCGAGAGCCTCGCTGCCGAGGCAACCGATAAGTCGCTCGCATCGACGCTCGCATTCGACGCGCCCGTCGACGTGGCCGTGGCCCTCGATCCGAAAAGCACCGAGCGCGATCCAACCCCGTTCGCGGCATTCGCCGTCGGCGTGAAGTCGATGGAAGAGGCGCGGCGGGCCCTTGAGCCTCTGGCGACGGTCATCGAGCACGGCCCCGGCGCGTACAAGGTGAACTTTCGGCACCCCAGGAAGAAGAGCGTCCATGCCACTTGCGTTCTCGGCGTTGCCCCCGGGCCCACGCCGGGGCGCTTCGTGTGCGCGAGGCGCGACCGCGATCTCGACGCGCTCAGCGCCTACCTCATGCGCAGCGCTCCTCGCAAAGACTACGGCACCGCCGATTTGCACGTCGAAGCTCGCATGCCCCCCGTCATGAAGCAGTATGGCCCCACCATTAGCCAGGGTCTGCGCATCGGTGCCGCGCTCGCGCCGCGCAAGCTCGAGATCGGGGAGCCCACGTTCGATCGAGCGCTCGGGCGAGCGGCCGTCGCCATTTCGGAAGAGCTCGGCGCCCTCGCCAACGACGTCGACGGCGTCGTCATCGATCTCTCCATGGCCCCCGAGAAGGCCGACGCCAGCGTCGCGTTGCGCCTCAAGGACCGACAGTCGTGGACCGCCGGCACCATCGCCGACACGGCGTCGCGCGCGAACGCACCGCCGCCGATGTTTTGGCGTTTGCCGGCGGACGCAACGATGGCGACCTACCAGTACGAATCGTCGACCAAACGCTATGAAGCCATCAAGCACACCGTCGGCGAGATGGTCGACGGGCTGCTCGCGCACGAAGGGATCGCCGAGGCCGATCGGGCTGGGCTCACCGCGCTTTTCAGCGAAAAATACGCCTCCGACGGGGTCTGGGTGAGCGCTGCCGGCGCTTTTGCGGCCGACCCGCCCGCCAAGAGTTCCGCCAAGGCGAACGCTCCGGAGGCTGACCCCCTGCCGAGCCTCATCGCGCGCTCGGGCTGGTACATCGCCGGCGTCACGGCCCCCAACAAGGTCGCCGAAGTCTTGAAGGATCTCTCGACGGCCATCTCGCGGCCCAAGATCCAGGCGTTCGCCAAGAAGAAGATCTCCGAGCTCATCGGCGATACGGGCGGCGAACGTTTGGTCCCGCTCAGCGGCAATTTTCCGGCGGGCTTCGCCATGAAGTCGGTGCCTCCTCCCGCCGAGCTGCCCAAGGGGTCCCTCGATTTCGAGCTCACCGTCATGCGGCAATCCTTCGCGGCGCCGGCCGGCGAAGCCGCCAAGAGCGACGCAAACAAAGGAGCCGCAAGCAAGGCGAAGACCAAGAAGATCCCTCTGGCGCCCGTCAAGCTGCACCTCCTGGTGTTGCCCGAAGCCGCGCAAACGTGGATCGCGCTCGGCGGCGATCGCGCGAAACTCGCCAAGGAGCTCGCGATCGTCGTCGCGGGAGCTCCCGAAGCGGGCACGCTCGCGAGCCGCGGCGACATCGCGCCGATGAAAAGCGGCAAGTTCGTGAGCGCGTCGTTCTTCACCGTCGAGTCGTTCGCGACGTCGTGGCTCGGCGCGCTGGGTACGGCTTTGAGGGGCACCGAAGGCGGCAAGAGCCCCGATCCTCGCGCGCTCTTGGAGACCACACCGAACAAGGGCAAGACACCCATTTTCCTGACGGCAGAAGTGTCGAACGGCGACGCGCTCACGTCGACCATTCGCATGGATGTCCCGAAGGGTGTCATCGAGGACGTCATCTTGCTCGGCGCGAGCCAAGCTCTGGGGGCGATCGTTTTGCCCTGAGGTAGTACTCTTTTCGTGGCTTGGCCGCGCTACGCTCGTGCCATACTCCACGCGCGATGAAACGGTGTTTTCTTGTCGCGCTCTTGACCCTCCTCGGCTGTGGCAATACGGCTCCGGATCCGAAGCCAGGTCCGACGCCGAGCTTGACGCGCGCCGAGCTGCTCGATCCCGAGACGTGCAAGAAATGCCACGAGAAGCACTACCGCGAGTGGTCGGGCAGCATGCACGCCTACGCGGCCGACGATCCCGTTTTCGTCGCCATGAACCGGCGCGGCCAAGCAGAAGGTAAAGTGGGCAAGTTCTGCGTGAAGTGCCACGCCCCCATGGCCGTCGCCGAAGGCGCCACCGACGACGGCCTCAACTTGGATACGCTCCCCAAGCACCTCAAGGGCGTCACCTGCTTCTTCTGTCACTCCGTCGATAGCGTCGACGACGTGCACGACAATCCGCTTCACCTCGCGAGCGACCTCTCCATGCGGGGCGCGCTTCGCGACGCCGTCCCCAACGAGGCCCACGCCTCGACCTATTCGCCTCATCTCGACGGCGATCGACTCGAATCGGCGGTCATGTGCGGGAGCTGTCACGACATCCAAAATGCACACGGCGTCGCCATCGAGCGCACGCTGGTCGAATGGAAGCAATCGGTCTTCGCCCAGGCCGGCACCCGCGGACGAACGTGCGGCCACTGCCACATGGATCCGTCGGTCGCGCCCGACACCATCGCCGACGCCCCTGGAGTCTTCTTGCGCACGCGGCACAGCCACATGTTCCCCGGCGTCGACCTGGCGCTCACGCCGTGGCCCGAGAAAGAAGCGCAGCGACGAGCCGTGCAGGCGTTCCTCGATACGTCGCTGCAATCTACGCTGTGCGTGAACGGCTTCGGCGACGCGACGACGATCATGGTCGTGCTCGACAACGTCGCCGCGGGCCACGCGTGGCCGAGCGGATCGGCGCAAGATCGCCGAGCGTGGATAGAGGTCACTGCTTATTCGGGGGAAGAAATCATCTTCTCGAGCGGCAGCGTCGCCGACGGCGCATCGCCCACGGAGCTCATCGACCCCAACCTGTGGCTCATTCGCGATTGCCTCTTCGATCAGGACAACAAAGAGGTGCACATGTTCTGGGAGGCGACGAGCTACACGAGCAACCTACTCCCGGTGCCGATCACGGCCAACCGCAGCGACCCCGCCTTTTACAAGCAGCACGTCTTCAAGATGTATCCCGAAGGGCGCGGCCAAACGCTGCCCAAAGCGCCCGACCGGGTGCGGCTTCGCGTCCGCATGATGGCCATGGGCCATGACGTGCTCGAGGGCCTCGACTTGGACCCCACCATCTTAGCCGAGATACCCACGTTCACCGTTGGCCGGGAGCTCGTGTGGACGACCGCCATCGATCCCAGGCAGAAAGAGACGATCAAGATGCAAGGGATCCCCGGCACGTGCATCAGCAACAGCAGCCTCAGCGCCGGGGCCGACAAGGTCGCGGGCGTGTCACACGCGACATGCGTCGCGCCCTAGAACACCGAACGGTTTGACCGTTCGGTGTTTTCTAGGTTCTTTTTCACCGGGGGCTTTGCCCCCGCCCCGCCGGAGCAAGTCCGGAATGGGGCTCCGAAGGAGCAGCGCGAAGTTTTCAAACCGCTCGGCGTTCTAGCGCGGCAACTTCAGATGCAGAAGAGGTAGTCGACGCGATCGATGGGCGCACCACCGTCGTCTTGATCGGCCTGCGACGAGTACACCTCGAATTGCACTTGCCAGACGCCGCCCATGAAGAAAAGAAGCCCCTCCACGCGAAAGGTGCCACCTCCCATGGGGGTGATGGTCGGAGTATCCGCGCTGTGAGCGTGGTCGGGCATCGAGGGCTTTGCCTTGATGGCGACGTCGGGCATGGGCACGCCGGCGGCGTCGGTGACCGTCAGCGTCCAAACGTTTCGCCCGCGCGCCGGAGGTGCAGGCTCCGCGGCCACGAGTTGCGTT
>DATEMX010000684.1:0-5932 GCA_035275365.1 Polyangiaceae bacterium
TCGGCGGCATGGGCGGCGCGCAGCCGCTCGCCGCGACGATGGCCGGCCTCTCGTGCCTTGCCGTCGACGTCGATCCCGAGCGCATCGACAAGCGCTTGGCCACCAAGTACGTCGACGAACGCATCGACGATCTCGAGGTAGCGCTCGCCGCGGTGAGGCGGGCCGCGGCGTCGGGCACCGCCCGCTCGATCGCCGTCTGCGCCAACGCTGCTGAGATTTATCCGCGGCTCGTGGAGATGGGTGAGACGCCCGATCTCGTCACCGAGCAGACCGCGGCCCACGATCCACTGCACGGATACGTTCCCATCGGCCTCTCGCTCGGTGAAGCGGCCGAATTTCGCGCCGCCCGTCCGGAGGCCTACGTGGCGCGTGCGAAAGACTCGATGGCGCTCGAGGTCCGCGCCATGCTCACCATGCAGGGCCGAGGCGCCGAGGCCTTCGACTACGGGAACAACCTACGCACCGGCGCCAAAGAAGCCGGGCTCGCCGAGGCGTTCGATATCCCGGGGTTCGTGCCCGCGTACATGCGCCCGCTCTTCTGCCGGGGCAAAGGGCCCTTTCGTTGGGTGGCGCTTTCGGGTGATTCCGATGACATCGCGGTGACCGACGATGCCGTCGCCGAGCTCATGGCGCACGACGCCGATCTCGTCCGCTGGATCGATCTCGCCCGGAGGCGCGTCGCTTTCCAGGGCCTACCTGCGCGAATCTGCTGGCTAGGATACGGAGATCGCGCGAAGGTGGGCGCCTTGTTCAACGAACTGGTTCGAACCAAACGCGTCAAAGCGCCCATCGTCATCGGGCGCGATCACCTCGACTGCGGCTCGGTTGCGTCGCCCTACCGCGAGACCGAGGCCATGAAAGACGGCTCCGACGCCATCGCCGATTTTGCGATTTTGAACGCGCTCGTCAACACCGCGGCCGGCGCTTCGTGGGTGAGCTTTCACCACGGCGGCGGCGTGGGCATCGGCAACTCGCTCCACGCGGGCATGGTCGTCGTCGCCGACGGCAGCGAAGCCGCGAAGAGAAGGCTCCTTCGCGTGCTGACGACCGATCCCGGCATGGGCGTCGTGCGCCACGCCGAGGCCACCTACGACGAGGCCGTCGAGTTCGGGAATCGAGCGGGCGTGAAGCTCTACGCCGGCAAGGCGGGATGATGCCGAGCCTCTTCGTCTCGCTCTCCGGCGTCGTCGAAACGCTCGCGATCAGCGCGCCCACGGTCATCGACGCCTTGCGCGGGCGCGTGACCGTCGAGCGTTGCGACGCACGGCTGAAGAGCTGGGCGGCGCGCCTGCTCGACCAGGCCAAAGTCGCGCGCACCGTCGTGCATCCCGAGCGCGCGGCAACGGGCGAGGTCTTCATCGTGATGTCGAACCATCGCAGCCTCTACGACGTGCCGCTGCTCATCGAGTCGTTTCCCGGCACGCTACGCATGATGGCCAAGAGCGAGCTCTTCCGCGTCCCCGTGTGGGGCTCCGCCATGCGCCAGTCCGGGTTCGTCGAGATCGATCGCAAGAACGGCGCGCGAGCGAAAGAGGGCATCGAGGTCGCCAAGACCCGGCTCAACTCCGGCATCAACATTTGGATCGCGCCCGAGGGAACCCGCAGCCGCTCGGGCGAGCTCGGCGCCTTCAAGAGCGGAGGTTTTCGCCTCGCCGTAGCGACCGGCTTCAAGATCCTCCCCGCTGCGATCCGCGGCACCGAGCGCGTTCTTCCGGCCGACGGCGTGCGCGTGAACCGCGGGGCGGCCGTCGAAATCGAATTCGGCGAGCCCGTCGATCCCGGAGCCTTCGGCGACGGCAAGCGCAGCGAGCTCATCCGGCGCGTGCGCGAAATCATCCAGTCGATGCTGTGAACGGCTTCCATTGCTTTCCCGGTTGCGTGTACACACGTTGACCATGACGCATCGGCGGATGAGTCTTCTCGTAGCGATGTTGGCGTGGGTGCTCTCGGCCCGAGTATCGGCGGCCGAGCCCAAGGCTACCGAGGAGGAGCTCGTCCCCCGCAAGGCAAAGACGACCAAGGCCTTCTACGGTTGGCAGATCCTGGCGACCGGGGGAGCAGGCGGGTTGATCAGTGCCATGTCGCTGCTCGTTCCCGAACGGCGCTTAGCGACGCCGCTCGGCACGGCCGGGTTCGTGGTCGGAATGCCAGCCTACGCGCTCGGTGGCCCCATCGCGCATTGGACACACGACAACTTCGACAAAGGGCTCATCAGCTTTGCCGGCAACATCGTCGTCCCGTTAGCGGGCGGCGTCGCCGCGCGCGCCATCAAGTGCGGGCACGCCAACGCCGAGGACGACTGCGGCACGCAGGGATTCTTCACCGGCTTCGCAGTCGGTGTGGTGATAGCGCCCATTCTCGACGCGCTGATTTTGGGATGGGAAGACGTCCCCGCCGCCGACGTGTTCTCTCGCGTCTTGCCGGGTCCCAAGCGTGGCGCCAACCCGGGCCCATTCACGATCGCGCCGACGGCCAACCTAGGGCCCTACGGCCTCGTGCAATTCGGAGTGAGTGGGAAGTTCTAATTTCCCTTGCGCTGGATTCGGCTCATCGTGATGTCTTCGTCCCATTCGTTGCCGTATCCCTCGTAGTGAACGCGATAGCGATCGTCGCCGAGGACGTTCAAAATCGTCGCGGGGTAAACGGACCCGTGCCATTCGACGCGGACGCGATCGCCGGTACGGTAGACGCCGGGCGGGGGAGGCGTCGCCGAACCGCTCGCGCTGGCTTTGCTCTTCGTGAGCGGCGGGCCCGCCTGGGGCGGCGAAGGGTTGGTGGAAAGCCGGCCACGGACGCGCGTAGCGGGAATCGTCTCGTTCCAGTCGTCGCTGTAGCCGTCGTAGTGGACATGGAACTTGGAAGGGCCCTCGACGCCCACGATGACGGCGGGGTGCTCGTCGCCGCGCCAATCGACGAGGATATGATCGCCGATCTGCGGTGAGCGACGGCACGCTGCGAACCACCACGCCGAGGTGAACACGACGAACGCAGCGAAGCAGGCGCGGATCTTCGAGGCGGTGCGAATCATCAGCGGGCCCGATCGTGCCACAAAAGCATCTCGAGCGTACCCACCTCGCGTAGCCACGCTTGATCGTGCGGTCCCGGCGCGACCACGAAGTCGTGCGGAACCTTGCGCCTGCCGAGCTCGATCGCGAGCACGCGGTTGGCGTCGAGGAAGGGGTCGCGCCGGCTCGTTTCGAACAGGAGGCGCCGTGGGCCGACGCGCCGGACCGCCTCCTCGATGCGGGTGGCCCAGCGCGCGACGTGCGCCTTGCCGAGCGCCGACTGCACGCCGGAGAACGCGGTGAACGAGGCGGGCCGTCGGAGGAATACCTCGAGCGCGACGAACCCGCCGAGCGAGCAGCCGCCCACGGCAACGGTTGCTTCTCCGGCCGCGATGCCAGCCTTGCTCAAGACCTCGGGTAGGAGCGTCGAGATCGTCCAGTCGGCGATCCGGGCCATTCCCTTCTCGCGATGGGAAAATTTCCACACGTTGGGCGTGAAGGGGCACGCGAAGACGATGTTGCCTCTGAAAGGGCGGCGCGCAAGCTCTCGGTCGATTTCGCCGGCCCGCGCTCGCGTGAGCGCGCCGCGCCCGTCGAAGAAAGCGACCGGTGGCCTCCTTAGCCTCTGGTACGACGTCAGAAGGCCGTATCTCTCCGACCAAGCACCGACGCCTGCCGTTTCGTCGGTCGTCTCGCCGAGCCCATGAAAGAGCACCAGCACGAGCGTCTTGGGTGAAGTCGCTCCAGCATCCCCCGCGAACGTCGCTCCGAGCGCCGCCTTGGGCGTCGCCCGCGCGGCCTCGGGAACGATGACCTTCGCCCGGCTGATGGGATCGTCTTGCGAACCGACGCGCAGATCGATGACACGAAACGGCTCTGCCGATGCCGCTGCCGCGCGCCCGCAGAAGAGCAGCGCGAAGGGCGCGCCAAGCACGTCGCGCCGACCGACGCCGCCGCCACGCTTCACGGCGAGAGCTGCCGCGCGGCGACCTCGACGCTCTTCTTCAATCGAATCTCGCGCGATAACGATCCCACCACGATCTCGAAGTCGTTCATCGTTTCACCTCGCGAGCTCGTCGCGCGCTCGGGCGATCGCACTCTTGACTTGAGCCATCGATGGAGAACCAAACCCCGCGCGCCGTTCGATCGCTACTTCAGGGTCCAAGACGGTGAGCACGTCCTCCCCGAGCGCGGGGTGAAACCCGCGCATGACGCCGATGGGAAGCTCCTCGAGCGAAACGCCGCGCTCCATGGCTTCGCGCACGAGCCTGCCGGTGATCTCGTGGGCTTCGCGAAAGGGAACTCCGCGGGCAGCAAGGAAATCGGCGACTTCGGTCGCGGTGACGAAGCCGGCTGCCAGCGCTTCGCGCATGCGATCGGTTCGAAAGTTGGCGGTAGCGAGCGCACCCGACATGGCCTCGAGCGAGACGGCCACGGTGGCGACGGCGTCGAACGCCGACGCTTTGTCTTCCTGCAGATCGCGGTTATAGGCCAGCGGGAGCCCCTTCTCGAGCGTGAGGAGCGCGACCAAATCGCCGATGACGCGGGCGCTGCGGCCCCGCACGAGCTCGGCGGCGTCGGGGTTCTTCTTCTGGGGCATCATCGAGGAACCGGTGGCGAACGCATCGTCGAGCTCGACGAAGCGAAACTCTTGGCTCGACCAGAGGACGATCTCTTCGCCGATGCGCGACAGATGAACGGCGGTGATGGAAAGCGCGCCGGCCAGCTCGGCCAAGAAATCGCGGCTCGCCGTGGCGTCCATGCTGTTGGCCATGGGCCGATCGAACTCGAGCTCGCGGGCGACCTCGTGCCGATCGATGGCGAAGGTCGTGCCGGCGATGGCCCCCGCGCCGAGCGGCAGCTCGTTCATGCGCCGCCGCGCGTCGTCGAGGCGGCCACGATCGCGGCGCAGCATCTCGTACCAGGCCAAGATGTGGTGAGCGAGGCGCACGGGTTGCGCGCGCTGCAAGTGGGTATAGCCGGGGAGCAGCGTGGTCACGTGCTCTTCGGCGCGATCGACCAACACGCCGCACAGGCGATCGATCGATTCGCCGATTTCCGAAGCAGCGCGCCGTGCCCACAAACGCAGATCGGTGGCGACCTGATCGTTGCGCGAGCGGCCCGTGTGGAGCTTGCCGCCGAGCGGCCCCACGATCTCGATGAGTCGCGACTCGATGTTCATGTGGACGTCTTCGAGTTCTTGGCGCCACACCATCTTGCCGTTCTTCACCTCGGAGAGGACCGTCTCGAGGCCGGCGATCATGGCCGCGAGCTCTTCTCGATCGAGGAGGCCCGCCTTGTGGAGGCCGCGCGCGTGCGCGATGGATCCCCTGATGTCGTCTTCGGCGAGCGCGCGGTCGATGTCGACGCTCGCCGAGAGCCTCAGCATCGACTCGGCCAACGTGCCGGTGAACCTTCCGCCCCACGTGCGCTGCGTCGTCATTCGAACCACCTCGCGAGCGAGTCTCCGAGCGCCGCGATGCGCTCGTGACGTGCCCAAAATCGCCGATAGTCTTTGGTGACCCGCGCGCCCAAGCCCGTGCGCATCGCGAAATCGGTGATGCGCGTGACGGTGAAGCGAAGGGCCGCGATGCGGCCCTCGGCGCCGAGAGCGCGAAGCTCGACGTCCGACGGGCGGCGGACTTTGGCGTACCCCGCGAACAAGGCGCGCCCCAGCGCTTCGTCGAGATCGTCGCCGTAGCACCACGCGAGCATCGTTACCATGATGTCGTAGGTCCACGAACCGTCGCACGCGCTCTCGAAGTCGAGGAGCGCCGAAGGTGTGCCCCCTTCCCAGAGCACGTTGTCGCGGAAGAGATCGCCGTGGATGATGCCGTGCGGAAGATCGGGGTTGCGTTCGCGCTCGGCGCGGTCGAGGCGCTCTCCGACGAGCGGCGCCATGGCGGCGAGCGCTTGGTCGCCCGCGC
>DATEMX010000685.1:0-6639 GCA_035275365.1 Polyangiaceae bacterium
TTCACCGCCGGGTCGCTCACGGCGATACATGGGCGGACACCACGTTGCTCGTGGCCCACGGTCGGATCGAGCTCGACGAGAACCACGGTGCCGCGATCGAGCTTCACGCCGACTCCTCGATCCAACCCTTTCCCTCAACCCAACGCACGGCCTTGCCTGCCTTCACGTCGACGAGCCCTTCGTCGCCCGCAGGGAGGCTGGCGCTCCAGTTCGCGAGCCCAATGTCCGCCAGCTCAGCAACTTCGGGGTGCGGATGCTTGAGCGAGTGCAGCAGCTCCCTACGGCGACGGCGGACGAGCTCATGCTCGACGGCTTCCGCGATGAAGCGGCTACGGTTGCGTTCGAACTGGTCGATGCCCTCAACCAGCTCGGCAGGCAGGGTCACGGTCACTCGCTCAGTTGAAGCCATTGGTGCCTCCGGTATGCAATAAAGTATGATCATATCCTGGCAGACATGCAAGCCCACCCGGTCGCAGGCTGGACCGGATCCGAAATGCCGATCTGGGACGGCAGGGGAGGAGCCTAGGTGTGTGGGGGAGTGCTTACACAGTGAGGTGCTTGTGGATGAGCTCTTCGGAGAGCTCGCTCATGGCGCCCTTGGCGGCGGAGCGGCCGCGGTCCATGATGCAGAAGCGGTCGGCGATGCGCTTGGCGAAGGGGAGCTTTTGCTCGACGACGAGGACCGTGAGGTTGTCCTCCTTGTTGAGGCGCATGATGGTGTCGCCGATCTCGTGCACCACGTTGGGCTGAATGCCCTCGGTAGGTTCGTCGAGGATGAGCAGCGAAGGCTCGATGGCGAGCGCGCGGCCGATGGCGAGCTGTTGCTGCTGGCCGCCCGAGAGATCGCCCCCGCGGCGGCGAAGCATTTTTTTCAGGACCGGAAAGAGGCGAAAGATGCGGTCCAAGATCTCGTCTTTGCGCGACGCGCTGCCCCCGGCGCCGAGACCGATGAGCAAGTTCTCGCCCACGTTCAGATCGGAGAAGATCTCCCGACCCTGCGGAACATAGCCGATGCCGGCGCGCGCGCGGCTCTCGGGGGGGCGCGACGCGAGCTCGGAGGCGGCGAACTTCACGCTGCCCGAACGCAGCGGCAAGATGCCCATAACGGTCTTGAGGAGCGTCGTCTTGCCGACGCCGTTACGACCCATGATGACGGTGCACGATCCCTTGGGCACCTCGAGATCGACGTCCCACAAAATGTGGCTGCCACCGTAGTACTGGTTCAATTGGCTGACGGCCAACATGGTCAGGCTCCCAAGTAAACTTCGATGACGCGTGGATCCTTTTGAATCGTATCCATGTTCCCCTCGGCCAAGACGCTCCCTTCGTGGAGCACGGTGACGCGCTTGGCGATGCTCCGCACGAAGTCCATGTCGTGCTCGACGACCACCACGGTGCGCTCGCCCGCGAGGCTCTTCAAGAGCTCCGCCGTTTTCTCCATTTCTTCGAGGTTCATCCCGGCGACGGGCTCGTCGACCAAGAGGACCTTGGGCTTTTGCACGAGGAGCATCCCGATCTCGAGCCACTGCTTGTGGCCGTGCGACAGGAGCCCGGCCGGCTTCTTGCGGGCGTCGGCGAGCCCTATCGTTTCGAGGGCCCAGTCAATCTGCTCTTTTTCGGCTCGATCTTGCCGGTGGAACAAGTTGTAAAAGACGCCTTTGTTGCCGGCGATGGCGAGGTCGAGGTTCTCTTCGACGCTGTGCGTTTGAAAGACCGTTGGCCTCTGGAATTTGCGGCCGACGCCGAGCTGGGCGATGCGCCACTCGGGGAGATCGGTGACTTCGATGCCCCGGCTCTCGAGGTACACCTTGCCGGTGGTGGGCCGCTTTCGCCCCGTGATGACGTCCATCAGCGTGGTCTTGCCGGCGCCGTTGGGCCCGATGATGCACCTGAGCTCGCCTTTGTCGATGGTGAGCGTGAGGTCGTTCAACGCTTTGAAGCCGTCGAAGCTGACCGTCACGTTTTCGACCCAGAGCGCGAGGTGCGGCTTTCCGATCGCCACGGGATGCTCGCCGGTAACGGCGTTGGCGGCGTCGTGGGAAGCGCCCTCTGGTTTCGGCGGGGGAAACGACCCTGGTTCGGGCGCCCGGGCGGCGTCGGGGAGCGCGCTGTTCAGCGTGGTCGCGCTCATGTGCCCTTCTTCCAGCGTTCTCGGACGGTCGCTGCGATGCCCGTAAGACCCTGCGGCGCGAAGAGCGTGATGACCACGAACAGCGTTCCTTGCACGAAGAGCCAGGCCGAAGGAAAGGCCGTCGTGAGCCAGCTCTTGATGCCGTTGACGAGCCAGGCGCCCACGATGGGGCCGACCAGCGTGCCGCGCCCGCCCACGGCGACCCAGATGGCGAGCTCGACCGAGTTCGAAGGCTGCATTTCGCTGGGATTGATGATGCCGACTTGGGGCACGTAGAGCGCGCCGGTTACGCCACACAGCATGGCGGACAGCGTCCACACGAAGAGCTTGTAGTGAGCGGTCTGGTAGCCGCAAAAGCGCGTCTTCAGTTCGCCGTCGCGAACGGCGCGGAGCACGCGGCCGAGCTTGCTGGTGACGACGTAGCGCCCCAGCAGGTAGGTGGCGACCAGTGCCACGGCCGACACGACGTAGAGGGTGAGCTTGGTGGAGGGTTCTTTCAGCGAATAGCCGAGGATGCGTTTGAAATCGGTGAGGCCGTTGTTGCCGCCGAAACCCGTGGCGTTCTGGAAGAACAGCAGCATGGCGGCGTAGGTGAGGGCCTGGGTGACGATGGAGAGGTAGACGCCTTTCACCCGCGAGCGAAACGCGAAGTACCCGAAGGTGAGCGCGACGGCGCCCGGGGCGAGGATGGCCATGGCCAGCGCGAAATGAAAATTTTCGAATCCGTGCCAATACCAGGGCAACTTTTTCCAGTCGAGAAAGACCATGAAGTCGGGCAAATCGCTGCGATAAACCCCTTCGCCACGGATCGAACGCATGAGGTACATGCCCATGCAATAGCCGCCGAGCGCGAAGAAGAGACCGTGCCCGAGGCTCAAAATCCCGGCGAAGCCCCACACCAGATCGAGCGCGAGCGCGAGCATCGCATAGCAGGCGAACTTGCCGAGCAGAGGCACGATGTAGTCGGGGACCGCACCGGTCGCGTTGAGGAGCGGAATGGCCACGGCGATGACGAGCGCGAACACGGCCGTGGCGATCCATTGCCGGCCCGACTGCATGTCGAGCGTTCGCTCGCGCAGCGAGGAGAGGAGGCTCATGCGTCGACCCTCCCCTTGACGGCGAAGAGGCCCTCGGGCCGTCTTTGAATGAACAAGATGATGAGCATGAGCACGGCGATCTTTCCGAGGACGGCGCCTGCGAACGGCTCGAGCAGCTTGTTGAGGACACCGAGCCCGAGCGCCGCCGCGAGCGTGCCCGCGACGCGCCCCACGCCGCCGAGCACGACGACCATGAACGAGTCGATGATGTACGACTGCCCCAGCTCGGGGCCGACGTTGCCGAGCTGGGAGAGCGCTACCCCGCCGAGCCCGGCGATTCCGCAGCCAAGGCCGAAGATGAGCATATCGACCCGCTTCGTGGGTACGCCGAGGCACGCGGCCATGGCGCGGTTTTGCGTCACCGCGCGCACCTTGATCCCGAGCGAAGTACGCTGGAGCAAGACCCAAACGCCGGCCGAAACGACGATCACGAACACCACGACGGCGATGCGGCTATAGGGAAGGACGAGCCCTCGCGCGATCTCCGTGCCGCCCGCGAGCCAGTGCGGATTGGCGACGGCGACGTTCTGCGCGCCGTAGATGAGGCGGATGGCTTGAATGATGACGAGGCTCACGCCCCACGTCGCCAAGAGTGTCTCGAGTTGCCGGCCGTAGAGGTGGCGAATGACGATTCGCTCGAGGAACATCCCCACCGCCATGGCCACCAAAAAGGCGAGGGGAACGGCGACGAGCGGATAGAGCTCGAAATAGGCGGGCGCCCGCTTCTCGAAGAACACCTGCACGGTGTAGGTCGTGTAGGCCCCGAGCATGAGCATCTCGCCGTGGGCCATGTTGATGACGCCCATGAGACCGAAGGTGACGGCCAGCCCGAGGGCGGCAAAGAGCAAGACACTGGCGAGGCTGATGCCGTGCACCAGATCACCGAACAAACTGATCAGGCGCTCGCGCCCTTCGATGGAGGTGAGCGCGCCTTTGGCGGCGTTGCGGAGCTCGCGGTCGGCGCCGTCGGGCGTGTCGGCCGCGGCGTCGGCGATGGCGGCCAGGTCGCTCTTCATGTCGGCGTCGCCGAGTGCCTTCAGCGTGACGAGTGCCGCGAGGCGCTTCTGGCGATCGCCCGTGTGGAGATCGGCCTTGGCCAGCACCAGCTCGATCGCTTCTTTGACTTTGGTGCTCTTCTCTTGGGCGAGCGCTTCGCGAAGGACCGGCTCGGCCGCCTGCGAGCCGCGCTTTCCGAGCTCTTCGGCGGCGGCGAGGCGCACGCGTTCGTCGGGAGACCGGAGCTTTAGCTGTGCCAGGATGGGGAGCACGGCGCGGCGCAGCGCGTTGTTCATGTCGACCGTCTCGAGCGGGCCGGGGTTTGCCGTCTCTCCGCTCACGGCGTCGACGACTCGCTTTTCTTTGCTGTCGTCGATGTAGAGTTTGCCGTCGCCCGATTTCTTCAAGCGATCGTCGCAGAGCGCGTCGAGCGCGGGGATGGCCCTCGGATCGGCAAGGGCGCCGATCTTGGCCGCGCTCTCGACGGCCTTGTCGGGGTCGTCGGTGACGAGACCGCGCAGCGCCTGCTCGAGCCCTTCCGTGTCGGCGGCTCGAGCAGGCGCTACCCACGCCGCCAAAACGACGGCCAGCAGCGTGGCGTACCAACGAAGATACGTTCGGTTTCGATTCATCTATTTGGTGGCGATTGCTTTACCGTTGGGGCCGAACGCGGCTTCTGTGCAGTTGCCGCATGCCCATGGATACGTCCAATCGGCGACCTTCTTCGCGCTCTCGGGAATGAAGGGGCTCCACGCCTGCGCGCGGACCGGTCCGGGGGTCTTCCATACGATCTTGAACTGACCGTCGGCTTTGACTTCGCCGATGAACACGGGCTTGTGCAGGTGGTGGTTGGCGGCGTCCATCTGAATTTCGAAGCCGGAGGGTGCCTTGACCTTCTGGTAGCCGATGGCTTGGCGAACGGCGTTGACGTCGGTGTCGTGCGCCTGCTCCACGGCGTGGGCCCACATCTGAATGCCGATGTACGTGGCTTCCATGGGGTCGTTGGTCACGCGTTTTTCGCCGCCGGGCAAGTTGGTCTTCTTGACGTAGTCTTTCCACTTCGTCACGAAGGTCTTGTTTTCGGGAGTATCGAGCGATTGAAAATAGTTCCACGCCGCGAGCTGCCCGACGAGCGGCTTGGTGTCGATGCCGCGCAGCTCTTCTTCGCCGACCGAAAACGCCACGACCGGAAGATCTTCGGCCTTGATGCCCTGGTTGCCGAGCTCTTTGTAGAAGGGCACGTTGGAGTCGCCGTTGATGGTGGAGACGACCGCCGTGCGCTTGCCCTGCGAGAACTTCTTCACGTCGGCGATGATCGTCTGGTAGTCGCTGTGCCCGAACGGCGTGTACTTCTCCATGATGTCGTCTTCGCTGACTCCCTTGGCTTTCAAGAAGTAGCGCAGGATCTTGTTGGTCGTGCGGGGGTAGACGTAGTCGGTGCCGAGGAGCACCCAGCGCTTGGCGCCGCCGCCCTCTTTGCTCATCAAATATTCGACCGCGGGGATCGCCTGCTGGTTGGGCGCCGCGCCCGTGTAAAACACGTTGAACGACGACTCTTCGCCTTCGTATTGCACGGGATAGAAGAGCAGGCCGTTCAACTCTTCGAACACCGGCAAGACCGATTTGCGCGAAACCGAAGTCCAGCAGCCGAAGGTCACGGCGACCTTCTGATTCTGGATGAGATCGCGCGCCTTCTCGGCGAAGAGCGGCCAGTTGGAAGCCGGATCGACGACCACCGGTTCGACCTTGCGGCCGAGCACACCGCCGTTGGCATTGAGCTCTTCGATGGCCATGAGGGCGACGTCTTTGAGCGACGTTTCGCTGATGGCCATCGTGCCCGAGAGCGAGTGAAGGATGCCCACCTTGATGGGACCCGTCTTGTCGGCCTTGGGCGGAGCGGGAGCAGCGACGGCCGCCGCGGGGGCCGCCGAGGCCGACGCGGTCGGCTCGGGCGCCTTCGTCTCCTCCTTCTTCTCACATCCTAAAAAGGCGGTCGCAGCTACGGAAGCCACGAGCAATGCGGCAAAAGTGGTTCGCATGAGAACTCCTATCTCGTTGATGATTGTCCTGGTGTCGCCTTACTTCACTTCTGAAGCTGCACGCCGAGCTGCAGGGCGTTATTCGCGTCGGGCGAGGCGGTCTTGGTGCGTTGGTAGTTGAGCGCGACGCGGAAGTCGTAGCCCTTGACGACGTAGGTCAAGTTCACGTCGACGATGTTCCACCCGGGGTCGGGCAAGCTCTGGAAACGCACGAGCGGTTGCAGGCGTCCCGGTCCGACGGGCCCCGTCAGGTAGCTGCCGAGGACGTAAAATGCGCTCTTCACGGGCACGGCGGTGGTCGGGTAGGTGTAGTCCTCCGTGTATTGGTAATAAGCGGCTTCGCCGGTGATCGCGCCGTCGCCCACCTTGAACTCGG